>CAZLKS010000008.1:0-8341 GCA_964560145.1 uncultured Candidatus Saccharibacteria bacterium
AGAATCGAAATGAGGAAATAGACGATGTAGATTACCAGGGGAATCAAAATTGCTAGCTTGATTAGTTCTTGCCACAGCTGCTCCGTTACTAGCAAGCTATCGATCATTTTGACGGCAAATCCAATACCGAGAATCGCAATGCCTATTGCCAATGAGATGAACCCCATTATACCGCTGAGTCCGATGCTCAGGAGATATACAAAAACAAGCGGAGCGGCAAGCATTATGCAGTATGACAAATATCGCGTAAAAGGATACTTATTTTTTATGACTATATTCTCCATTTTTTTCCTAAGCCGCCTAATTAGATGTGCCGCGGGTGGGAGTCGAACCCTTCGGTTACACTCAGGGCGAGTGGTGCGCTAAAACGATCTTCTACTGATGCTTGCACTGCTTGCCCCGAGTATTTCCGAGGGGAGCCTGCCGAACTGCTTGCACTGAGCCTGTCGAAGTGTGCCGCGGGTGGGAGTCGAACCCTTCGAGGATACTCAGGGCGAGTGGTGCGCTAAAACGATCTTCTGCTGATGCTTGCACTGCTTGCCCCGAGTATTTCCGAGGGGAGCCTGCCGAACTGCTTGCACTGAGCCTGTCGAAGTGTGCCGCGGGTGGGAGTCGAACCCTTCGAGGATACTCAGGGCGAGTGGTGCGCTAAAACGATCTTCTACTGATGCTTGCACTGAGCCCGTCGAAGTGTGCCGCGGGTGGGAGTCGAACCCACATGCCCTTACGAGCGAACGATTTTGAGTCGTTAGCGTCTGCCATTCCGCCACCGCGGCATTTGCTTATTTTATACGTTTTAGGAACTCTTTGCCAGTTCCCGATTTCAGATACTCCTCTCGAATCCTCGCCTCGATCCTTGTTGGCCGCTCTTCGATATATAACATGTCGAAGGGTCGATAGGGCGCAGTTGTTTTTACGTATCCACGCTGGTGCTGAAGAAATCTACGATTTACATTATCAGTTATACCGACATAAATGTATTTTCGTAATTGACTTAATAGGGCGTATACGTAGAACATATCTGGGCCGTTAGCGCCTGCCTGCCGGCAGGCAGGTCTGCCATTCCGCCACCGCGGCATATTCACTGATAGAAACTATTCTACTTGGTTTCTTGGTCAATTTCAAGAAACAGTTTATACTATAATGAATTGAGTATGAACCAGCCAGAAATTCAGGAACACGTATTTTTAATCGAGGTAAACAAAATTACCCCGAATCCATATCAGCCACGTCGCGAATTTGACGAGGAGGAGCTCCGTAACCTTGCTAATTCGATTCGCGAGTTCGGTATTTTGCAGCCACTGGTTGTAACTAAGATAGTTGAAGAGACCGAAGGGGCGATTACCGTTCGCTATCAACTCATTGCTGGTGAGCGTCGTTTTCGTGCTGCCCAGATAATTGGGCTCGAGCGAGTTCCGGCGGTTATCAAAAATGTTGCTCTCGACAAAGAGCGACTCGAGATGGCCATTGTTGAGAACGTTCAGCGCGCCAATCTTAACCCGATTGAATCAGCGCGTGCGTATAACCGATTAGCGGACGAGTTTAAGCTCACGCAGCGCGAAATCGCTCAGCGAATTGGTAAGAGTCGAGAGGTCATCGCTAACACGATGCGACTTCTTAATTTGCCATCAAACATTCAGGACGCACTTTCAGCGGGAAAGATTGGCGAGAGTCAATCGCGTCTTTTGCTGACGCTCGACGACCCAGGGGCACAGCAGCGGCTCTTTATCGAAATCCTGAGCGGCAACTTGAGCGTGCGCGAGGTCAAAAATAAAATTGATTATCTGAAATCTGCGAGTCGACAAACCGACAGCCCGGCTAAATCCGTACCAGTTGATGCGGAAGCGGCGAGTATTCGTCAGCAGCTCGAAGAGGCGCTCGGAGCATCAGTAACGGTTGAGAAGGCCGGCGCAAGCGGCACCATCAAGATTCAATTCTCTTCACCCGAAGAGCTCTATGCCTTGATTCAAAAAATGACCGTGCAGAAGCAGAGTAGTGAACAGCTGTTGCCAGACGCAGAAGCTTTTACAGTTTAGGAGTGGGCGAAGGAAGGGTGATTAGGCCTCTTCTTCGGTTGGAGCCTCCTCTTTAGTTTTTTGTGCCTTAGTCGTTTTTGCCAGTTTCTTTTCAGCTTTTTCTGCCGCTATCTGCTCAGCTGTTTTAGTCGGGTCATTCCATGATGCCCAGTCACAACCACCTTCTTTTGCGTATTTACTGCAACCCCAGAAAGTCTTTTTACGACCACGGTGAGTCTGCTTAACGACGATGTCGCCCGTACCACACTTCGGGCACTTCATGCCGATGAGTAGCGGCTCAACCCGATTAACATTCTTAGCATTTTTACAATCAGGGAAGCCGGAGCAGGCCATGAATTTGCCAAAACGGCCGAACTTGATAATCATCGGCTTACCACACTTTTCGCAAGTCTCATCGGTTGCTTCGTCGGTATGCTCCTTTTCAACGCTGGTGTATTTTTCGGCTAGTAGAATTGCGAACGGGTCGTAGAAGTCATGCAGCGGTTTTTGCCAAGCGATATTTCCTTCGGCGACGTCGTCAAGTTCTTTTTCGATTTCAGCAGTGAAGCCAATATCGACAACCTGCGGAAAGTGAGCGGTCAAAATGCCGTTCACCATCTCGCCGATTTCAGTCGGGAAGAAGCGACCGGCCTCTTTGCGGACATAATTGCGAGCCTGGATAACGGAGATGATGGCGACGTAGGTTGACGGGCGACCGATGCCGGCTTCTTCGAGCGTTTTAATGAGTTTTGCTTCGCTGTAGCGCGGCGGTGGTTCGGTAAAGTGTTGCGTGGGCACGACTTTTTCAAGATTCAATGAGTCGTTCTCGGCAAGAGTTGGCAGCACCTTTTCCTCGATGCTCTGGGGATACACTTTTAGGAATCCATCAAACTTCATTGTGTTGCCATTAGCACGTAGGGAATAAACAGGACTTCCTTTCGCATTAGCCTCGATGTCGACGCTCGTTGCGTCAAAAATTGCCGGAGGCATCTGCGAAGCTAAGAAGCGTTGCCAGATTAGGCGGTAGAGTTTTCGGGCACCCTCGTCGCTCACCGCAAGTTCATCAGGGTGAATCAGCTTCGTTGGGCGAATTGCTTCGTGTGCTTCTTGGGCACCTTTAGCTTTGGTGTGGAAGGATTTTGTATCAACGTAATTGGCGCCAAACTTTTCAGTGAGGTAGTTGGCAGCGGCGGCTTGCGAATCCTTTGAAAGATTCAGCGAGTCCGTACGCATATAGGTGATGAAACCATTTTCGTATAGAATCTGCGCAATGGTCATCGTTTTCTTGGCGGAGTAACCAAGTCGGGTACTGGCAGTTTGCTGAAGTGTGCTGGTTGTAAATGGACCCGACGGATTCTTTTTCGTCTCGGTACGCTTAACGCTCGTGATTTTATAAGTGCTTTTTTCAAGGTCAGCAACAAGCTTATCTGCGGATTGTTTATGGGGAATATCAAAGCGCTCGATTGGCTTGCCATCGATGCGATTGAGGTCGGCCTCAAATGAAGTCGTTCCTTTTTTGAGGAGTGCGGCGATGCCCCAGTACTCATCGGGTTTAAAAGCACGAATTTCATTTTCGCGATCGACGATGAGGCGGAGTGCGACGGATTGAACGCGTCCTGCCGAAAGACCCGGTGCGACCTTCTTCCATAGAAAAGGAGAGAGTTTAAAACCCACCAACCGGTCAAGAATTCGTCGAGCCTGTTGAGCGTCGACCATTTTTTGGTCGATAGTGCGGGGTGTGGCGAGCGCCTGCTTAATAGCACCTTCAGTGATTTCGTGAAAAACAATTCGCTGGACCGGCTTACCCTCAATAACCGAAACAGAGTCACGTTTTGTTTTTGAGCCCTTACCTTCAAGTACCTGATGAAGGTGCCAAGCGATTGCTTCTCCCTCGCGGTCTTCATCGCTTGCGAGAATGATTTCCTTTGCTTTACTGGCGAGTTTACGCAAGTCGGAAACACGAGCTTTAGCTTTAGCGGGGATGATATAGCGCGGGGTGAAATCGGGGCCGATGCCCGCGACAATTTCAGTAACGGGAATGTCTTTTTTGCGCTGGAGGCTTTTGGGAAGATCTCGGACGTGGCCGAATGATGATTCGACGCGATACTCTTTGCCGATGAACTTTGAGATTGTATTTGCTTTTGTCGGCGACTCAACGATAACTAGTTTCATGATATTTCTTAGAGATAATAGCTGTCTGCCCCTTCCTTTATAATGCCTTCGATGGTCAGTAGTGCTACTGCTTCATTTATAACAGCAGTGCCAAGCGATAGTCGCTCGGCAATACTGTCTACCGTAAGAGGCTTCTGTTCTATAGACAGTAGTTCTACTATACGCTGCTCTGTTCCGTCAAGAAAGGGTAGGGGCTGTGTATGAGTTTCTTCGGGTAGTATATGGAGCGCACTGAGAACTTCGGCGGGTGAGGTGACGAGCGTTGCGCCAGCACGAATGAGCGCGTGTGAGCCGACGAAGTTCTGGTTCGTTATTGGCCCGGGTACGACAAGTACCTCCCGATTTTGGTCGAGGGCAAAACGGGCAGTTGAGAGTGTCCCAGAGCGCCCTGGTGCTTCGATGACGAGGATGCCGAGCGAAAGACCGCTGACAATACGATTACGTTCGATAAAAAATTGTCGGAGTGGCGGCGTGCCGATGGGGTACTCGGAAATTAATGTTCCACCAGATTCGAGTATCCGCTCGCCGAGACGCGTATTGGAGCGCGGCGTGATGTCATTTAGTCCGCTGGCTAAGACAGCTACTGTTTTGCCTTTGACTGCGAGAGCGGATGTGTGTGCCATGGCATCGACGCCAAAGGCAAGCCCACTGACGATGGTCATACTCGTACGAGCAAGCTCCCGCGCAAATGATTCTGCGGTTGCCAGACCGCTTTGACTAACGCGTCTGGTGCCAACAATCGCAATTTTCGGTGTATTGGTTATATCGGCGCCACGAATATAGATGCCGTGAGGAGCCCACGGCATTTCTTTAAGCAATGCAGGAAAGGCCGCATCAGTAGAAAGTAGTAGGCGAATTCCGTGTTTCTCCATTTCTTGCCACTGTCTGGTCGCTGCATCAACGGAGACGTTAATCGTCGCTGCATTTGCAGCTGTCCAGCTTTGGTGTAGCTGATAAAGTTTTTTCAGCTTAAGGTGGCTGCCATGAAGGGAGATTGCCAGTGCATTGTAGTAAAGATGTTCTAAGGTCATATGATATACTAGTACTATAATGTTTGTTTTTCAGGGATTTAAAAGAAAGTTATTCACACATGTCGGCATTGCAGCTGGAATTATTGCCATTCTGGCATTATTCATTTTCTTGCTAAACCACGATATCAATGCACGGGTCGCAAAGATTGAGGGATTTAAAAAGGAGGTCGCCCTGCGAGCACAAACTATTGAGCTGCTTACGGGTGCGAACAGCGACTTGAAACGTGCCGATGCGCTGATGTTGCACATGCGGAATCTGCTGCCCAACAAGGACCAGCTCATCGATTTTCCGCGCGAGCTTCAGCGTGCCGCGAAGAACTACGCCGTTGATGTTGGCTTCTCGTTCGGTGCCGAGTCACCAGCAAGCGAAAAGGGCCCTGGTATCATTAAATTCACATTGACCGCTTCTGGTGCCTATGACAATATCGTTGACTTCCTTAAAATTATAGAAACACATCGCTACTTGATTAGCCTTGATTCTGTCGATGTACATCGTTCTTCAAAAGAAGATTATTCACTGCTCACGAGCGGGCAAATCTATACGAAATAATTCCAAAGTTTTATGAGAATCAAAGATGGAAAAGGTAAAAAGGTCGAGCTCGTATTCTTGATTTCGGCTGGTGTGCTTACACTGGCACTTATTGCATATGTGCTTTGGCTGGTGCAGACACTGGTTGTTAAATCCAATTCGGTCTTCGCGATTGATTTAAAGTCTACCGAGGGTGTGCCGACCTTTGATTTTGCCGGATACGAGAAACTTCTAGGTCCGACGCTCGTGCCTTCGGTTAGCAGTACGATTGGGACGGCCAGCAGTAGTCCAGTTAAGTCTTCTAGTACGAAGGAGTAGGCTCATTGACTAAGGTGCCCTATTTGGGTAAGAATAGTATCTACGTTCCTTGTTCTGGCGATAGTAGAGCGCGTGTAGCTCAGTGGTAGAGCATTTCACTGATAATGAAAAGGCCGGAAGTTCGATCCTTCCCACGCGCACAGTTCGGCAGGCTCACTGCAAGCATCAATAGAATATCGTTTTAGCGCACCACTCGCCCTGAGCATGGTCGAAGGGTTCGATCCTTCCCACGCGGACCATTAAAGTATTGTATACTTACGCACATGACATCAAAATCAGAAATTCCTCCAGCAGCCCCTGCATCTCCCGAGAAGGGCTTGACTCCCGAAGTCGCAGTTGCAACCGAAATAAAAGCAGCTAAAGAACATGAAGCGGCTCACGGAGCTGGTGAAGAAAAAGCGAAATGGTATCTTCGCGGCCCGTTGCTCGCCGGCTTTTTGCTCATTACTGGTGCTGTGTTGGCAGGCAAGGCACTTTTGGAGAAACTTGAAGGAGGCGTTAAGGTCGCCGAGAGTGGTAAGTTGGATGCTGGCGGTGGGCATGGTGGCGGTCACGGAGGTGGACATGGAGGCGGTCACGGAGGCGGTCACGGCGGTCATTAATTTGTAGACATTCGAGTGATGCAAGCTTACTTTCAAAATATCATCTCTGAGAAACAAAAGGCTGGGCTCATTACGGCTCAAGAGGCTTTGGTGCTCAGTACTGTTTTTCAAACGATGAGTTATGAGCAGCTTGGACAAATTCGTGACCTGATTGAACAAGAGCCATCAGTCGCCGAGCTTTTACTTGATAATGTTTTGCGAAAATTTGAAGCGCTTGGTGTTGATGACCTAGATAGTTGGAAACGCGTTATCGCTTACGAGCTTGAAAAATTAGATGCAGTATCTGACTCCCATGCTGAATCGTAAATTTTTCAAGACCTGGTCCGGCTTTACGAGAGCCTAGTCGACAACCGCCTCAGAGCGTCGGTTGTTTGTCGGGTTCTTTTTATTTTGATACAGTGATACTGATACGAATTAATTCTCATCCTTACTTATGTCAAAAAAACTATGGAAACTGGTTGATGCTGAAACGAAACGACAGCAGGAGACGATTGATTTGATTCCATCGGAGAATATTGTGGAGCCTGAGATTCTTGGTGTTCTTGGCACCCCACTCGTGAACAAATACTCCGAGGGCTATCCGATGCGTCGTTATTATGGTGGCAATGAGTTCTGTGACCAGATTGAACTTTTAGCGCAAGAAGAGGGTCTTAAAGCATTCGGACTTAAAGGCGGGCTTTCGACGGAGCTTTCACCTGCCGCCCTGAAAGACGAGAAGTTCGCACAGCAGAATCGTTGGTATCTGAATGTTCAAGCTTACTCCGGTTCGCCGGCAAATCTGGCAATATACTTTGCCTTGCTTAAACCGGGGGATGCCGTGATGGGACTGAAGCTATCTGAGGGTGGTCATTTAACGCACGGATTTGGTTTGAACTTTTCCGGAACTTTCTACAAGTCGGTTCAGTATTCACTGGTTCCGCAGACCGGTGAGATTGACTATGCGGAGATGGAGAGGCTTGCGATTGAAAGTAAGCCAAAGATGATTTATTCCGGGGCAACGGCGTATCCACGCGTGATTGACTTTAAACGTATCGGTGAAATCGCTAAAAAAGTTGGCGCCTATCACGTCGCGGACGTAAGCCACATCGCCGGGCTCGTTGCCACAGGACAGCACCCAAGTCCATTTCCGTACGCTGATATTGTTATGGCAACGACGCACAAGACGATGCGTGGGCCTCGTGGTGCGGTTATCTATGCTCGCACGCCAGCGCTTGCCGCAGCTATCAACAAGGCGATTATCCCGGGCGTTCAGGGTGGTCCGCACAACAATCAAACCGCGGCCATTGCACTGATGTTTGAGTTTATGCAGCAGACGAAGTTCAAGAAGTATGGTGCTCAGATTGTTAAAAATGCAAAAGTTTTGGCCAAGGAGCTTACGAGTCACGGTTTCAATCTTGTTTCTGGTGGCACCGACAACCATTTACTGCTCGTAGATTTGAAGAACAAAAACATGAGTGGCATGGATGCAGAAAAGCTTCTCGATGCAGCTGGCTTGATTGCTAATCGAAACACGGTACCGGGCGACGAAAAGCCTTTTAATCCATCGGGCATTCGCATGGGTACGCCTTCGGTTACCAGTCGCGGAATGAAGGAAAAGGAGATGAAAATGATTGCCGGCTTTATCCACCGATTAATCGACGGTAAAGAAGCACCGGCAAAGATTCGAAAAGAGGT
>CAZLKS010000008.1:8441-15291 GCA_964560145.1 uncultured Candidatus Saccharibacteria bacterium
GTGAAATTTGTTTTGTATCAACTTGCGGACACGCTCTCGCAGGAGGAGCTTGTCGCGCGGGTCGCGGCAATTTCAGCTGATGAGAAGGTGGGCGGTATGATAGTTCAGCTTCCGCTTCCTAAGCAATACGACCGTGTTGCCGTTCTTAATGCTATTAGCATCGGCAAAGATGTTGATGTATTAAACGGCGAGGCAACCAAGGTGCTCGCACCAGCGGCCGCGGCACTCAAGCGAGTGTTAAAAGAAATTAATTTCGATACAACGGGGAAAAACGCTGTAGTAATTGGTTCTGGTCTATTGATTGGCCGGCCCGTTGTGAATTGGCTCGCTGACAAAACACAGTCCGTTTCGATTATTAATCGCGGCGGATACAATGCCGAGTCGCTTCGCGAGGCTGATTTGGTGGTGACCGGCACCGGTGTTTCTGGCTTGGTTCGCGGAGAACACCTCAAAAAAGGTGCGGTGGTGATTGATTTCGGGTATGGGCGCAATGCGAAAGGAGAGCTCGAAGGTGACGTTGATTTCGAATCGTCTAAAGATATTGCAAGTTATCTTACCCCGACGCGCGGCGGCATGGGACCAATCGTAGTGGCGATGCTCTTCTCGAACTTCTATCGTTTAGTGGGTTAGTGTTCAATGATTCACGCATTGATGATATACTGTATACATGCGTGGTCTGAGGTTCGTACATGAAAGGGAATTAGCAATTAAGATGCGAAAGCAGGGGCTTTCCATCGTTGCAATTGAGCAAAAGGTCAAGATTAACCGATCAACTCTTTCTGGATGGTTCAAGAATATTCATCTTTCTCCGAAGAAAAAGGAGCTACTCGAGAAATCGAAAATGGATGCCTTGCGGCGAGCTCGGACTAAGGCAAAAGAATGGCACATTGCTGCAAAGAATAATCGCTTGATTATTGCCGAAAAAGAAGCACATTCCGTTCTTTCTCAAATTGACTTCAAGCAGAAGAGTATTCTTGAGTTTGCACTTGCAATGCTCTATTGGGGTGAAGGATTTAAGAAGTCTACGGAAACTGGTCTTGGTAACTCAGATCCGCTGCTGGTTTCGCTCTTCGTCAAATTACTAAGAGTTAGTTTTAGTATCCCGGTTCATCAGATCCGCTGTGAATTATATTTACGGTATGATCAGGATGAAGAAAAGGAAAAACTGTTTTGGTCAAAAACGACGGGAATTCCATTAAGTGGTTTTAGGTATGTGTCTAAGGACGAGCGAACGAAAAGTTCTAAAACATTCGAAGGATATCACGGTGTGTGTGCTGTGCGCTGTGGGAATGTTGCAATTGCCCGTAAATTAGGTAATATAAGTAAGCTTTTCGCCGAGCATCTTTTAGGGCGCGCATAGCTCAATGGTAGAGCGTTTCGTTGACATCGAAAAGGTTCCAAGTCCGATTCTTGGTGCGCGCACATGGAAACTCTTTGGCAGCTCGATTCTTTTAAGACTCGTGACGGTCTCAAGCTCTACGGCATTTTGAGCGAGCCGGAGGTTTTTGATTCGGCGCGAACGGCGGTTATTCTGATTCACGGACTCACGGGTGCTTTCTATCATGGTCTGGCACGAGCCGAGGCATTGCAGGCGCTGTGTCAGCACGCAGGGTATGCCCTGGCGGCATATAACAATCGCGGGCATGATGTTGTTCTCCCCGGTCTTTTTGAGAACAAAAAAGGGATTGAGTCTTTCGGTGGCTCTGGCTTCGAAAAGTTTGAACACTGTGTTTATGACATTGATGGCGTTATCGCTCATCTCAAGAAGAAAGGTTATCGAAAGTTCGTACTTGTCGGACACAGTACCGGCGCAAACAAAGTTGCGTATTATCTTTCCCAGTATCGTAGTGCGAGTCATATCGTTGGCGGTATTCTGCTCTCGCCGATATCTGATATTGCTGGCGAGGTAAGTATGCATAAAAGCGACTACGAAAGTATGCGAAAAAAAGTGAGCCGCATGAAGCCCGGTGAGTTAATCGTCAGTGAGCTCGGTCCGTTTGTTATGTCACCGGCACGATTTAAGAGTTTGTACGAGCCAGGCAGTAGCGAGGATATATTTCCGTATTATGACGAAAAAGCAGACTGGAAACTTTTCTCGAAGATAGAGACGCCGCTATTGGTTTGTGTTGGCGCGAAAGACGAGTGGCTCGATAGACCAACAAAGCAGTATTTCGAAGGTTTCGTTGCGCATGCATCGGGTAAGGCAGCGATAGAAACAAGAGCCATCCCCAGCGCAAATCATGGCTATAAAAAGAAAGAAAAATTTCTTGCACAGATACTCATTCAATGGATACAAAACCTTTAGTTCCGACGGTTCTCTATGAAGATAAAGACTTATTGGTCATTAACAAACCAGCCGGTCTTTTAGTTCACGGCATTTATACCAATGCTGGGCCAAAACACACCGAGGGTACTCTGGTGGACTGGCTCGCCGAGCAGTATCCTGAAACGCAAGAGGTTGGTGATCGTGACGAAGAAAATCTTATCCGTCAGCAGCGGGGTGGCATTGTGCACCGGCTTGATAGGGAGACGAGTGGTGCTATGGTTATCGCTCGAAATCAGAAGTCGTTCGAATATTTAAAGAAACTTTTTCAGGGGAGAACAATCGCCAAGCAGTACGTTACTCTTGTTTGGGGCAGAATTCACGAAAAGAGTGGCGTCATTGATAAACCGATTAGTATCAAGGACGGAACGGTCAAGCGCACCGTCTTTAAGGGTAAGATGCCGCGGGAGGCGGTGACGGAGTATACAACCGGTGACCACTACCAGTACCGGCACGGTAAACATTGCGATGAGTTGACTCTTATGAAGGTGATGCCAAAAACGGGACGAACGCATCAAATTCGCGTTCACTTTAGCTCTATCGGTCATTCCGTCGTTGGCGATAAGCTCTATGGTAAACGCGGCGCACTCGTTTTTGACGATGGCACTGAGCTTTCTCGTCAGTTCCTCCACGCAGAAAAGATTGAGTTTAAGTCGCCGAGCGGGCAAAAGATAGCAATCACGGCGCCGCTGCCCGACGATCTTCGTGATGCGTTGGCGAAATTGGAACAGGTAGTCTAGCGCTACTGGATTGGAATGAGCGACTGGCGAATTCGAATGCGGCCAGCTGGCTCGTCGGTTTCGTAGTGAATAACAGCGTTATTTATTTCTTTCCATTTGTAGAGTGGAGGAGCAGTGATGGTTATCTCGAGTGTTGTTGATGCGCCAGACTGTTTCTCGAAAACGAACTCATAAGGAGTGCTGCTTTGCGGATTGAGACGGCGAGGATTTGTGTATTCGAGAGTGAACTTACTAAGCGAGCCCGCCGCTGTATTGAGCCAGTTTGAGAAAACGGTTTTTTCGTTGATAATCGTTCGGTCAATGCCAAATTCATCTAAGTAGCGGTTAGTCGAAGCAATTGCTGCAAGTGTTTCGTCGGTTGCATAGTTTTTGTAGTTACGGATAGGCGTTCTCGGCCACTCACTTCGCCCGGAGGTTTTTGTTAGTCGAGTGCCAAGCGGCGTGTAGACCTGAATATAATTACGATTGGTTGAGCGATACCACCATTCCTTTTGCTTGTTGCCCGAATGCTTGCGAGTTACTGTGAGAACATTTGAAATGACACCGTTCTCACTGATTGAGGCGTCGAAGCTAATCTTTTGACTAACAAAAGCATCGCTCTTCCCACCGCCGATATTTGCATTGACCACCGCTAAGTACTCGTTTATCACGTTCGGGTTTGAAGCAAGTATGTCGCCAGCGATGCCTTCGTTGTGTGCATAGCGCTGAAGCTCTTTGTTCTCGAAATAGAGCATAATGTCACGCTGACTTAGGTGGCGTTTGAGGGTTGCGATAAACGAGCGCTTTTCTTCATCGCTAAGCGTTGTTAGCTGATTGATGATGAGCGGTGCGAGTACTTTCAGAATACGTTTTGGTTGATTCTTCTTTTTGTCGGCCCCCGATTCAACTTCGCGCTGAAGTTCACTCAGGAAATTCTCCGGAGTGACAGTCATTTTATATTCGGGTACTTCAATCGGACCAACAAGTATCAGAATGTCTTTAAGAACATTGGTGTTGATGGCAATTGTTGTATCGAAGGAGATTTTTCTCTCTTGATATATCTTTGAGTTGTTTAGGAACCCCATAACTTTGCGAGCGGAAGTGGGGAAGTCGAAAAACCAGTTTCCGTCACGCGCCTCCCAGTCTTTTGTTATTTGCTGGAGTGGTTCGGGCGGAATGAGTCGCTGGTCGAGCTGTCCGTCGGGATCGTAGATGTCACGAATTTCGATTTCGTTGATACTTCCTTGTTGTAGTTCTATGCGGGCGTAACTGCCGATGAAGCCGCCGGCTGGTCGAATTTCGCTTGGATTTTGGAAGAGTACAAGAATGTGATGCGGTGTAACCGTTGAGAGGAGCGACATCACAGCGTCAAGCGCCTCGGTTTTTTTTGTGATTTCAGCGCGCAAACTCGCAAGCGATTTTAGTGCGCCTTCGTCGAATCCGCTTTGTTGTCCATCAAGCTTGTTTATATAGTCCGTCAGGCGGGCGAGTTTCTCGCGAAATTGCAATAATCGACTTAGGAGCTCGGGACCACGCTTGTTAATCATGAGCTCGGCTGCATTTTCTTTGAGATAGGCGATATCGTCATTCAGGTGAATGGCGGTACCAGAGATGCCAGCGAGGTTTTGGAGAAGTGCGGGGATAGCATCAACTTTTTCGCTGACTATTCCCCAAAGTCGCGAAAGGCTGAGTACGCCGTAACGATTGGCTTCGTCTTGAATGAGCTTAACCTCGTCATCAATTTTAACGAGGGGTTGTCGTGCTCCGACTGGGTCGAGGTTGCGCAGCGCTATCCGTGCTTCTTCGAGCTGACTATAGATTTGAGTCTTGGATTGATCGGCGAAGTCTTTTAATAAGAAAATTCGATAGGCGTAAAAGCCGACGATGAAAAGAATGATGGCAAGAATACTGTTGGCAAAATAGTGGCGACGTGACCAGCCGCGTTTAATGCTAAACTGTGCGGCAGTTCGCTTGAGGAATGATGTAGCCATTAGAGAGCTTGTTTAAATGATTCGAGCGTTTTGTATGCAGCAGTCGTCCATGAGAAGCGTTTACTATTTTCGAAGCCGGCGCTTATTATATTTTCCCTTAGTTTGTTGTCACTTTCAATGGCCTTCAGTGCATCAGCAAGCACGCTGATGTTCCAAGGGTCGAATAAGATTGCAGAGGCTGCGAGTGTCTCTGCGAGCGAGGTGCGATTTGAAGATAGGACGGGCACGCCGCACGCCTGTGCTTCGAGGGGTGGGAAGCCGAAACCTTCAAACCAACTCGGAAACACAAAACTACGGGCGCAATTATAGAGAAGCACGCGCTCGTCATCTTTAATGGGACCAAGAAAGCGAATGGCGTTTCGGCTTGGTAGAGCGTCAGCAAGTCGATGGAGTTGTGATGATTGAAAGCCGTCACGTCCCGCGAGTACGAGTTCATAATCCTGAAAACGAGTATCGCTGTGGAATATATCGAAGGCTCGGATAAGTAGCGGTAAGTTCTTGCGAGGTTCGAGAGAGCCGAGGTAGAGGATGAATGGCTTATTGAGTTTTTGCTCGATGCGAAAAGCCTTGAGTCGGCCATCTGCGGCAGCAATATGTTCAAAAGTGGGGCTAATGCCTGGATAGATAACGGAGATTTTTTCGCTTGGTATCGACAAAAAAGAGCTCAGGTCGTTCTTAGTGAATTCTGAGACTGCGATAATGCGCTCTGCTGCCTGTGCTTGTTTTGCGTAGCGCTGAAGGCGGTGCCATATTTTTTGTTCGGTAGAGAAAAACTGCGGATAGTGCAAAAACGAGAGATCGTGAAAGGTAATGACGCGGGGTGTTTCTGTGTGGGGTAGTAGATTAAAGTGGGGGCTGAAGAGTATCTCGGGTTTTTGACTGGGAGCGAATTGTTCAAGGCGGGGAGCGTTGAACAAGCGAAACGAAAGATCGAGGAGACGATTGGGAAGATGCTTCTGTACAACGGAAACATTTGGGCGCTCGAGCCAGTCTGCAGGAAGCGGCTCGGCGCTTAGACCGTTATAGAAAAGAGTGTAGTGGTGTTCGGGGAACTCTCGAAGAAAGGTCTGGATGAGGTCACGGGTGTATCCGGGGATGCCGGTTGTTCCGCCACGGGCAAGGAGGCGGATGTCAATCAGAATGTTCATAGAGTAAGTATACCCTGACTATGACCTATCTGCCCTAGGGGGTTGCGTGATTTCTGCTTTTCTGGTATTCTGTAACCCATTCGTATTAGTACTCTTTAAATTAAGAAATTCAAGCGACCATCTATGATTCACGAATCAGTTCTTCCGAAAATTAAGTCTGGTGCTACTGTGCGCGTTTGGGAAACCATCAAAGATGGCGAAAAAACTCGTGAAGGGCGTTTTGAAGGTGTAATCATCGCTCGTAAACACGGTAGCGAAGCAGGTGCTTCTTTCACGGTTCGCGCAACGCTCGCCGGCGAGGGAGTAGAAAAGACCTATCCTTTGCACTGCCCATCGATTACTAAAGTTGAAGTTTTGAGCTCTCCGAAAAAAGTTAGCCGTAGCAAGATTTACTACATCCGCGACATCAGCCGCAAACAGCTCCGTCGCACGACTGCTGTTAACGCCGACAAGACTGCACGGGTTGCGAAGGATGCGAAGACTTCGACCGAAACAAAGTAAAAATCCATAAAACCGCCGCAAGGCGGTTTTATGTTTGAATTATTTTCCAGTTTAGGTATACTAGGTTAATCAAATTCTATTTGATGCACGGGTGGCGAAATGGCAGACGCACTACCTTGAGGTGGTAGCGCCGCAAGGCATGTGGGTTCAAGTCCCACCCCGTGCACA
>CAZLKS010000008.1:15391-28296 GCA_964560145.1 uncultured Candidatus Saccharibacteria bacterium
GGCCTGTTCTTTTTTTGTGCATCAACGGGGTGGGACTTGAATCGTCGGACTGCAGTCCCGCGCTGGTCTTGGTTGATTTTTGTTGCTACAGTGAAAAGCGGTCATTCAAAAAGGAGGCCTCCATGCTCAGCGCGTTCACATGCGTACTGCGGATGGTTGGGCTTCTCGCAATCATCTGGACGTTCGGTCTCGCCTTCGGACTCATCGCGCTGCTGCTCATTCTCTGTGGCGGACTGCGGGTGAAGGGCTGGTGGCGACTCGTGAAGCCGCGTCGTACTGGCGTGCTGATTGCCGCAACTCATCCGAGTGTCTGGGAGCCGATAATCCTCGCCGCTCTCTACGCACCAATCTACTTGGTGATGCCGTGGCGAACTCCTTGGAGTACGCCAGATGCTGGAAACTTCACCAATCGTTGGTATTGGAGGTGGCTCAAGCTTCGCGCCGTCCCGATTCCGCGCGGTCATGGACGAGCTCTTCTGCTGGCGACGTGCCAGATAAAAGCTCTTCTTGCACAGGGGGAAACGGTCATTCTTTTCCCTGGCGGCGGTCGCGAGGCTCGTGGTAAGGAGTTCGTGCATTCGGCGGGTGGCGTTTCAATCAGACGACTTCGCACCGCGGGACTCGGAAGAGTCGTTGACGAGAACACACTGGTCATTCCAGTTTTTGTCGCTCGCGAGCTCGATAGACGCGAGCAGATACACGGGCGGCCCGACCGCTGGCATCATATGACGATTATCGTCGGCGACCCTATCCAATTCGCTCCAGGGACAACGCCCGAAACGATGGCGAGGGTTGTCGAGTACCGTCTGATGGAGCTGGCAGATACAAATTCCGTGCGGTAGCTTCGGCGCCGCACGGAAAGGAGATTTGATGGTATTATCACTTTGATTGCGTATTACTGGTCGTGCATGAACATATGGAGCTCCAAGTTGGCGTAAAAGTTTTATTAAAAAATAGAGAGGGGAAGTATCTGTTCCTGCATCGCTCTTTAAAGAAATACCCTGAGGTGAATCGGCTTTGGGATTTTCCGGGTGGGCGAATTAATGTCGGTAAGCCTCTACTCGAGAATCTGAAGCGCGAAGTTTTAGAAGAAACTGGGATGCGTATTATTGGTACACCGGAACTGATTGGTGCGCAGGATATTTTGAAACCTGGACTCGATAAGCATATCGTTCGATTGACGTATACGGTGGATATTGATGAGCGGGTGCCGAAGTTGAGCGATGAGCACGATGATTTTGCCTGGCTTTCTATCGACGAGATTCGCAATCGTGAAGATTTTGATTCGATTCTCCGAGAACTATTAACAACTGTGACGTTGTAGCTATGAACGAATGTGCAACTAACGCGCTCGTGCTTGATATAACGCAGACTGGTGAGTATGACGGGCGTGTTACTTTATTTACAGAAACAATGGGTAAGATTGTCGCACGGGCGAAGAGTGTTTTTAAGCTTGGAGGTAAGCTGGCTGGGCATTTGCAGCCGCTTACGATTGCCCGAGTTCGCCTGGTTGAAAAGAAGGGTGTTCAGATTGTCGATGCAATCACGGTGAAGCGTCTCGTGACTGCTATCACTCCAACTACCGAGGCTAAGCGATTTTTGGCGGTAGCCCGACTTATTGATGAGTTGACGCAGTCACATCATCCGGACGGTGATTTGTGGGCGCTCATTGTCTCGGGCCGACTCGCTCAGCGTGAACTACTGACCGTGCTCGGTTTTGATCCTGAGCATGCAAAGTGTAATCGTTGCGAAAAAACAAATCCAAACCATTTCTTGATTCGTGATGCGGTGTATGTGTGTACACCATGCTTTTTGAAAATTGGCACACGCTCAGCTCAAGACATTCGTCTGTGATATAATTGAACTATGGACGAATTAACGCCACCAGCTTCTTTTCCTTCTCCGTCGCCAGTTGATACTGCGGGATCAACTTCAGGGCTAACAAAAAAGATTCTTATCGGGAGTATTACACTCGCGATTCTTATCGTTGGGTTTGTTGCCTGGTGGATGTTTAGTAGTAGCGGCAAGGGGCTGACGGTTTCTATTGTTGCTCCTGAAAGCTTACAAGCGGGAATTCCAGCTGAAATCTCAGTTAACATGAGTAATGATTCGGGTAGTGACCTCAAAGACGCACAGGTGAGCTTATCGTTGCCCGACGGACTAATCTTTGTTGGTACTCCTGGCAAAAGAAGCGTCGAGAATCATAAAGTGGGCATTCTACCCGCTGACCAGCTAACCAAGGAGACGTTTATGGTTATGCCGACGACTATTCAAAACGCCCTTGTTTCAGTTAAAGCGTCGGTGTCCTACATTCCTGGCGCTTTGAGCTCGCGTTTTCAAAAAGATATTACGGAAAGTATTGTTGTTGGTGAGCCCGGTATTCAGCTCAATATTGCACCACCGACGAAGGTCTTCGGCGGTGAGGAATTTGAAATCGAAATTACGTATCGCAATACGTCAAAGACCGATTTTTCGTCTGCCGAAATCAATCTCAGCTATCCGATTGGTTTTACTTTTGGATCCGCGACGAAGACGGCTAGTGATGCTGCTCATACAACATATGCAATTGACGCTCTACCGGCTGGTGGCGAGGGTAGCTTCTCCATTAAAGGCTTTGTTGTCGGGCAAGACAATGAGAATTTCATTATCAAAGGAGTAATGCGTGCGGTCATTGGTGAGGGTACGTATGACATTGGTAGTCAGGCTGCAACGGTGATAGTGCAACCGTCGCCGCTTTCTATTCAAGTTGAGGTGTTGCCTTCAAACACTGCTACTTTTGGTCTCGGAGATTCACTCCGCTATCGTTTGAATTACAAAAACAATACCCAGATTGGTCTGCGTGACGTCATCGTGCGCGCCAAGTTAACGGGAGAGATGTTTGATTTGCGAACACTGAAGTCGACCGGTGTTTTGCGGGCAACTGATAACACAATTATCTGGAATGCCGCTCGGGTTCCGCAGTTTGCAACGCTCGCCCCGGGAGCTTCAGGTTCGGTTGAGTTTTCGGTGCAGCTCCGGACGGCGTACCCGATTACTCGGTTAAGTTCGAAGAACTACTCGGTGAGTGTTAAGGCAGAGATTGAATCGCCAACGGTACCAGCAAATGTTGCGGCGGGTAAAACGCTGGGAATAGCCGAGCTCAGTAACAAAGTTCGCGGGTTATTAAATGTTTCAAGTATTGGGTATTACCGAGATGCAGTCAGTGGCATTGTTAATAATGGCGTTTTCCCACCGCGCGTGGGGCAGCCAACCCAGTTTACAATTCATTGGGTTCTGCGTAATATGAGCACCGATGTTGATACAGTACATACGCGTGCCTTTTTAGGGCCAAATGTGCGATATACCGGCATCTACAAGAGTTCAGTTGCTAGTACGACTTTTGCCTACAACGATCGGACTCAGGAGGTGATGTGGGACGTTGCTCAAATTCAGGCCACGCGCGGCATTTTGACTGACCCACTTACCTTGACCTTCCAAGTTGAATTGACGCCGGCAATCGACCAGGTTCAGACCAGTCCCGTTATTATTCAGGAAACAGGCGTTACCTATCGAGACCTTTTTACCAGCGAATCACTTGCAAATACGGCTAAGCCGATAACGACACGCCTGCCAGATGATGCGACGCTCGGCGGAAGTGACCGAAGTGTTAAAGAATAATTAATCCTAAGTAATCTGTATTGGGTATGAGTACACAAGAAAAAGAAGGCATTATGGACAAGTTGGTATCGCTCTGTAAGCGCCGCGGTTTTATTTTTGCCGGCAGTGAAATCTACGGCGGACTAGCCAACTCATGGGACTACGGTCCACTTGGTGCGCAGCTCAAAAAGAATATCAAAGACGAGTGGTGGCGCCGGTTTGTTGAGCACCGCAGCGACATGGTGGGTATTGATGCCGCGTTAATAATGAATCCCAAGGTCTGGGAGGCTTCTGGCCACTTGGCGACGTTTAGCGATCCGCTCGTTGAATGCAAAAAGTGTCACGAACGATACCGAGCTGATCAAATTGATATCAAGGCACCTTGCTTAAACTGTAAGGCTAAAGAAAGTTTTACTGAAGCGAAGCAGTTTAATATGATGCTTAAGACCTCGCTCGGTCCGAAAGAGGATACCTCGAGCGTTGCATATTTGCGTCCAGAAACGGCGCAGGCGATGTTTGTGAATTTCAAAAATGTGCTGGACACGAGTCGCAAGCGTCTGCCGTTTGGTATCGCTTCGCAGGGTCGTGCATTTAGAAATGAAATTACTCCGGGCAACTTTGTTTTTCGTCAGCGCGAATTTGATTTGATGGAGTTCGAGTATTTCGTGAAGCCATCTGAGTGGGAACAGTATTTCGAATACTGGCTTACTGAAATGAAAAAATGGGTCAGAGACCTTGGTGTTGCCGACGCGAAAGTTCATTACGTTGAGATTCCGGAAGCCGACCGTGCTCACTACAGTAAAAGAACGATTGACGTTGAGTATGAGTATCCTTTTGGTCAGAAAGAACTCTACGGTCTGGCGTATCGAGGTAGTTTTGATTTGGACAGCCACATGAAAGCGAGTGGTGCCGATTTGCAGTATATGGACCCTCAGACCAACGAGAAGTTCGTGCCGCACGTCATCGAACCGGCGTTCGGATTGGACCGCAGCGTACTTGTCACGCTTTTGGAAGCCTACACCGAAGATACTGCCAACGAGCGAACCTATCTCAAACTGCCGTACTGGACGGCGCCATACAAAGCGGCCGTCTTCCCACTTCTTGCGAACAAGCCAGCCCTCGTAGAAAAAGCTCGGAGTGTCTTCGACCAGCTCAAAACCCAGTTTACCGTCGCCTGGGATGACCGCGGCAACGTCGGTAAGCGCTATTACGCACAGGATGAGATTGGTACACCATTTTGCATCACGGTGGATTTTGACACGCTTGGTGAGGAGGGGAGTGACCCAGCAAAGATTGATACCGTGACCGTCCGTAACCGCGACACGATGGCTCAGGAGCGCGTGAAGATTAGCGATTTACAATCATACTTGGCTGACAAGTTGGCAAAAGGGTAGAGGCGGGGTTTTTGATTAGCATGAACCGACCCTTCGTCGGTGTTTTGACTTTTTGATTAAATAGTTATATAATATAGGCTGATTCGCATTTTTAGTTCCGCTGGGAATTAATGCGGATTCTCGCTTCGGTTTTTTGGAGGGGAGCATGAATCAGCTCATCTGTCGGTTCGTTTTCGGTTTGCTGTTTGCGGTTATCGTCTTCGCTGGATTCGATTCGGCCAAGGCGCAGGAGGATGTCGACCCGTCGGACATTCCGGCGAGGCACGCTGTTATCGGCGTGCGTGTCAAGGACAACGTCTCGCGGCATCTCGAGATCTCCATCTTCGAGCAGAACCTCGTGACGGGGAAGTTCGAGGTGGCGCTGCGTCCCAAGGTTCGCAACGTCGCAGCATGGCGGCCGTTCAACTGGCAGAGTGCACGCGTCGGTGCGCGTTACTTCCTGCATGTCGTGGACATCGAGCATGGGCAGGTGACCGAACGTCGGTTCACGCAGACCGATCAGCCGCACCTCCTCGTCATGCAGCTCATTCCGCGGCCAACGCCGACCGAGCAGGTTCTGGCGCTGCGCCAGGAGCTCGCCGACCTCAAGGTGGCGAAGTACGAGGAGAGCCTCGCACTCCAGAAGCAAGTCGGTGATCTCCGCGTTGAAGCCGACATGGAGCGTGCTGGACGTCTGGATCGCGAGGCGCAGATTCGCGTCCTCAAGGAGGGTCTTGCGACTCAGCAGGCGCAGTACGCTGTGCTGGCTTTCGAGAAGCAGGAGCTCGCGAAGCGCTATGATGCAAAGGAGGCAGAGCGTGGTGCCGTCGCCGATGAGTTGATTCGGACTCGTGTCGAGGGCAACGCAAAGGACGAGACGATTACGTCGCTTCGGCGAACTATCTCCGTCTTTGGCCCGCAGACGTTCACCATCATTCGGGACCCGGCGTTGGTCAATCCGAGTGTCTATCGTGCGGGAGCGACGATGGCCAGACTCGGGGCTTGGTACATCTTCCCAGGCGCCAACGTTGAGTTCCACGTGGACGAGCTGATGTTCAACTACCAAATCAGCAACAGCATGTCCATGACGGATGCTCAGGTTTGGGTCAACGGTAAGAAGTACTCTTCCACGTGTGCCATTCTCTCAGGGGCTCAGGGAACGGCGTTCTTCGACTACGCAGCAGCGGAGCCGGGAACCGTTCTTTACGTTGAGTTCTTCGGGGATATCCCAAGCTCCTATCCGGGAACCTACGCCTCGCCAATCGACCTTGCCGGCTGGGGCACGTACGGCGGCGGGCCGAACTACCTGCCGAGTCCGGTCCCTGGCCAGGACATCATCATCTACTAGTCGCACAAGTCGTTCGGGCGCGCTTCGGTTTTCACCGGGGCGTGCCTTTTCGTTTTAAGCTTTGGTATTTTTTTATTTGATTTGATATGCTACTAGTGAAAGGCGGTGAGGGTATGACGAAGAAGGTGGATAGCAAGCAGCAGCGAATCGAAGAGCTTCTGAGTATCGCAGTTACGCGGCTCCATGTGCCGCTTATCCAGCAGCCCGAGCGGGTGCAAATAGTGGGTTTGCTCGAGAATGCCATGTGTCAGAAGCCCGACATTCCGGGGTCTGAGCTCTTGAAGCTCCTGAAGAAGGTCGAGGATTTCCGGCAGTGGCGGAGGGAAGAGTCCGGCATGGCATTCTTTCCTGCGACCATCGCCGGCGATGAGGATCCGCTCGCTGGGGCGATGCGCTGCATCGCCTTCGACGAGCTATGCATGGCAAAAGAGATCCTGCAGGAGTGTTTTAAGGGCCAGCAGGATTGGGAAGGAGTGCTCGATGGCGATGAGCTCTCGGAGCTCATGCGATTGACTGACAGCAACTAGCGCTACTGGGCACTGAGAAGAACTCGGTGCCCTTCGCATTTTCGTGAAAGATTGGTACACTCTTTGCATAATTAAATTCATTTGTCACTCTGAAGTGCTCTGAAGAGTCTCGTTTGGATGAGATTCTTCGCTGCACTCAGAATGACGCGCCGACTATGTACAAAAAAACAGTTTTAAAGAATGGACTCCGTATTATTACCGTTCCACAACCGGACAACATGGCCGCGACGGTGCTCGTTATGGTAGAGGCGGGGAGTAAGTACGAGCAGAAAGAAATCAACGGCCTTTCACACTTTTTAGAACACATGTGTTTTAAGGGGACAACGAATCGTCCGACGGCGATGGATATTGCCGGCGAGCTCGATGGGCTTGGTGCGGAATACAATGCGTTTACGAGTCACGAATGGACGGGTTACTTTGCGAAGGTTGAGAAGAACCACGCTACGAAAGCCATCGATCTTATTTCTGACTTGTACCTGAATCCGACCTTTGATGTCGCTGAAATCGAAAAGGAAAAGGGCGTCATCATCGAGGAGCTGAACATGTATGAGGATATGCCTCAGCGAAAGATTGGTGACATCTTTATGCATCTGCTCTACGGCGATCAGCCGGCTGGGTGGGATGTCGGTGGTGAAAAAGATATTATTCGCAAGCTGACAAAAGAGGACTTTCTGAGGTATCGTGGGCTGCACTATCTGCCCGAGGCGACCATTGTCGTCATCGCTGGTGCATTTGATGAAGCTGTGGCATTGAGTCAGCTTGAGAAGCTTTTCGGTGCGATGCCGTCTGGTGCGAAAGGTGGCAAGCTAGCAGTTAAAGAATCGCAGTCAAAGCCAGAGATTCTTTTGAAGTTCAAAGAGTCAGATCAAACGCATCTGATGATTGGTTTCCGTGCATTTTCGATGTTTGATAAGCGTCGTTTTGTGCTTGAAGTTCTTTCAGATATTTTGGGTGGCGGGATGAGTTCGCGCCTTTTCCAAAAGGTTCGCGAGGAGCTCGGAGCCGCCTACTATGTGCGCACCGGAGTCGATTTGTATACTGACCATGGGTACATTGCCGCTGGTGCCGGCGTTGAACACTCGAAGCTAAGGTTGGTTATAAAAACAATTGTTGAGGAATTCGGAAGGCTCGCTAAAGAGAGGGTGAGCGACAAAGAGCTTGCACGTGCCAAGAGTCATTTGTCCGGCAACCTTTTGCTTGGTCTTGAGACTTCGGATTCGCTCGCAACCTACTATGGCAGTCAGGAAATTTTGAAACGAGAGGTGATTACTCCTGACGCTATTCTCAAGGCGGTGGACGCAGTGACCGTCGAAGAGATTCAGGCTCTTGCGGCGGAGCTCTTCAAATCCAGCGCTTTAAACCTGGCAATGATTGGGCCACACAAAGACCAGGCTGAATTCCTATCGCTCCTGTCCTTGTAATATTTTAGTTTTATTGTATAATACTGCAGTCTTCGAACACCATGGGAGGGTGAACAATTGTCGAAGCTTTGTGCGCGACTTCGTGGTAGGCAGGCGCTGTACCCAAAACTCCTCGAGAAGTGCCGACGTGAGAAACGTCGGCCGAGTTTCAAGGAGTTGTACGAGGTGTACCTGCGCCTCCGCAAGCACGGAAACTCCGGACGCGGCAAGAGGTCGTCGGCGAATCGTGCCGATGACTTTCGGACCGTGAAGCGGAGGGTGCGGGCGCATCTACTTTGTTGGATTGACCAGGTGCTCAAGCAGTCGCCGCACCTGTCCGAGGGTCAAGAGTGGAACCGACAGAGCCTGGCAGCCGCGGAGCCGGTCGAGATTCTACCAATCTACCAGAGTCTCTCCCGTGCCCGCCAGAGGCGGGGTTCCTAGCAATTCTGCGCGGGGCGTCGGATGAAACATTCCGCCGCCCCCGCTCGTTACATTCTGTGTGGTGGAGAGGGCATTTGCTTTGTTTGGTCTGTCCACGTACAATAACAGTATTATTTTCATAAAAACGCAGCTCTCGATGGACAGGCTGAAATTAGATATCACGTGGGGAAGTCTTTGGAAAGTTTTTGCTATGATTGCATTCGTAGCTGTTTTGTTAATTTCGAAAGATGTTTTGGTTGCAGCACTTTTGGCAATTGTGATTGCCTCTGCACTTGAGCCAGCAGTTGACTGGCTCGAACGTCGCCGTCTTCCGCGTATTCTTGGTACGCTGGCTGTATATATTATCGGCATATTTATTATTGCCTTGGTTCTCTATATCATTCTGCCAATCTTCTTGACTGAGCTCAACGGCATCTTGGCAAACGGTAATGACATTTTCGGCAATCTTATTGAGTCGATGGGCATTAAGTCAACCGTGTTGCAGACTATTGCTGCGAGCTTGAATGAATTCACTAATGAACTCCTGGGTGGTCGCACGACCTTAGTCTCGTTGCTGTCACAAATTTTGGGTGGGCTCTTGTTGACGATTATCGTTTTCGTTGTTTCCTTCTACTTAACTATTGGTCGCGATGGCGTTGAGCGGTTTATTCAGGCCGTTTTGCCGATTCGCTACCACGTTGGCGTTTTGTCGGTCTATGGTCACGTGCAGGAGAAAATCAGTCATTGGTTCGCTGGGCAACTCTTCTTAAGTTTAGTGATGGGAATAGCAACTTTCATCGGCCTCAGCGTCTTGGGCGTGAACTATGCTTTCATTCTAGCGATTACCACTGCGCTTTTTGAGCTTGTGCCGTACGTTGGACCGATTTTCGCTGGTAGCTTAGCGGTCTTAACGGCGATGAGTCAGTCAACTACCACCGGTTTTTACGTTTTGGCACTCTTCATTGCGATACAGCAGCTTGAAAGTCACTTAATTGTGCCAGCGGTTAATAAATATACGACTAACCTCAACCCCGTCATTGTCATTCTTTCCTTGCTTATCGGCGGAAAGGTTTTGGGCATCGTCGGTGTGCTTCTGGCTGTTCCACTGGCAGTGCTTTTTCAGGAAATGCTCAGGCACCGAGCAACCTCTCGCGCAGCTGAAGCTACGGTAAGCTTGTAGATTTCGGTCGGTATCGATAGAATGGGTGTATGAAGTTCTACCTTACAGCGGCCATTCCGTATGTTAATGCAAAGCCGCACATCGGGCACGCTCTTGAGTTTACGCAGGGTGATGTTATTGCACGTTATCATCGTCAAAAGGGTGACGAGGTTTTGTATTTGTCCGGCGCCGACGAGAACTCCCTGAAGAACGTCCAGGCCGCAGAAAAGGAGGGAATCACCACGCAGGCTCTCTGCGACCGCAATGCACAAGCCTTTGTTGATTTAGCAAAACTATACAACATCAGCCTAGATGTCTTTCAGCGCTCGAGCAGTGCGGGGCACTTTGCCTCTTCTCAAGAGCTCTGGCAAAAATGTTTTGCTGCGGGCGATATTTACAAAAAGAAATACAAGGGACTCTATTGTGTTGGCTGTGAAGCGTTTTATACCGCAGACGAACTCAATGAAAAAGGTGAGTGCCCTGAGCACCCCGGTAAAAAGCTTGATGAAATCGAAGAAGAGAATTACTTTTTTAAGCTTTCAAAATATCAAGACAAGCTTTTGCAGCTGATTGACTCCGATGAATACAAGGTAGTTCCGGAACACAAGAAGAACGAGGCGCTTGGATTCATTAAGCAGGGACTACAAGATTTCAGCGTTTCTCGCTCAAAAGAGCGTGCTCGTGGTTGGGGCGTGCCGGTGCCGGGCGACGCAAGTCAGATAATGTACGTTTGGTTTGATGCTCTCAATGTATATCGAAGTGGTGCGGGTGACGCCTGGCCAGCGAAGCTTCATATCATCGGAAAGGGTATTATTCGTTTTCATGCGGTGTACTGGGCGGGCATTCTGCTCTCGGCTGGCATTCCACTTCCGAAAGAACTATTCGTGCATGGCTACATTACGGTCAATGGTCAAAAAATGTCTAAGTCGCTGGGTAACACCATCGACCCGATTGAGCTTGTTACTAAACACGGCATCGATTCAGTGCGGTACTATCTTCTGCGCGAGATTCCTTCAACCGACGATGGTGATTTTAGCGAGGAAAAGTTTAAGCTTCGATACAACGCCGACTTAGCAAATGGACTTGGTAATTTTACCTCGCGCGTCTTAACGCTGGCTGAGAAGCTGAACCCATGGGAGCTACAGGTAGAGCGTGCGTCAAAAGACATACAGCACGACCTGCGAGAGATTCGTACTGAAGTTGCAAAGGCTATTGACGAGCGACGCCTGCACGACGCACTCGCACACATCTGGCGACTCGTTGCTTTTGGCGACAAGATGGTTGGCGTAACAAAGCCATGGGAGCTTAAAGACGAAGATTCAAAAAAACGAGAAGTGCTCGGTCAGCTTATGTTGATTTTGGCAGAGATAGCGGAGTTAATCATTCCCTTTTTGCCGGAGACCGCAGAGCGAATCAACTCTTGCTTAGTAAAATCAGAAGACGGCACCTTTATCGTACATAAACCAGGCGCGCCACTTTTCGAAAGACTTCGCTAAAAGAAAGAGGACCGCCAAGAGGTTGGCGGTCCAAGGGTGAGCGGGCCGGGAGCGGGGCAGTGACCCAAGAGTGTAGGTTGGGTTGGGCATGGGAGGGCGGGTCCTGTCCACATGACGCTGGGCAAGCGTCATGCTGCTCCACGGCTTTGCGAGTAGTGCGGTTGACTACGGCGAGATGTGCATGGGCACGCCTCGCTAGTCTTGATTATAAGTATACGCTTTTGAATACAAATTGCTAGTGTACAAACCGAGCAACTATGAGTGATGTCGATTATAAAAACAGCACACCCTCCAGACGCAGGGCGTGGAGGGTGTTAACGCGGGCGACTCTATCACGCCCGTAGAAAGAGGTTGTGTGCTGAAGGGATGCGCTGCCTCTCTGCTTTAACTGCTCACTGAGCATAGCAGTCCAGTTTCGGTCTTTCGACCTCTCGGTCGCACGCGGCGACAACCTGGATTCTACGGGTCGGTCCGACAAGTGTCGGGGGGGGTCCACGCTGGTTGGTATTACCCCTGGGGAAGGGCGTGAGTGGTGGAGTGGCAAGAGGCCTTACCCCTCAGCAGCCGCTTAGCAGCGACCGCCTACCCAGCGTGCCCCTTTTGAGTCGTAAAAAAATTCTACTATCTCAGTCATTAATTGTCAATGGAGTGTGAGCTTGTGGATAAGGTAATGTAGGCGGTAGAATAGCTAGATGTTTGATTGTCATACGCATGTACAATTTGAGGCCTTCAAATCCGACTGGAAGGAGGTTATCGAACGAGCGCAGTTGGCGGGCGTTTCGATGATTAATGTCGGTACACAAAGAGATACTTCGCAGGCGGCGGTTGATATGGCGCACCGATATGAGCAGGGCGTATATGCCGCTATCGGTTTGCATCCTGTTCATACTACAAAGTCATTCCACGACGAGGCCGAATTAGGGGGTGGGCCAGCTGCCAAAGCATTTACCAGTCGCGGCGAGGAGTTTGATTACGATTTTTATTTAAATCTTGCTCGTGATTCAAAAGTTGTGGCACTTGGCGAGTGCGGGCTGGATTACTACCGCAATCAGCAAATAGCAAATAGCGAATGGCAAATGGCTAAGGCGAGACAGAAGGAGGTTTTTCTGCAACATGTGAAAATTGCGCGGGAAACCGGAAAGGCCTTAATGATTCATTGTCGTCCATCGAAAGGTACCGATGATGCGTATGAAGATTTGCTGGCGCTGCTTATGGCGAATAGCGAATGGCACAGTGTGCCCAAGGTGCTGCATTTCTACGTCGGCTCGGTTGCAATGACGCAGAAGTTTCTTGATTGTGGATTCAACTTCGAGTTCGGTGGAGTAATAACTTTTACTAAGAGTTACATCGAGCAAATTAAAATGATTCCACTGGATAGAATAACGCTTGAAACTGATTCGCCGTATGTGTCACCGGAGCCGCATCGTGGTCAGCGTAACGAGCCGGCGTACGTTATCGAGGTCGCAAAAAAACTAGCGGAAATCAAAGGAATTTCGTATGATGAGGTGGTTCGCCAAACAGATGCGAACGTAAAAAGAATTTT
>CAZLKS010000008.1:28396-31203 GCA_964560145.1 uncultured Candidatus Saccharibacteria bacterium
AAGTGGTATACCTTGGTTGAGTTTCCGTATCCATCGGGAGCCGGCATGCACGTCGGCCACGTCCGTTCGTATACTGCGCTGGATGTGGTGAGTCGCAAACGCCGGATGGAAGGATACAACGTGCTCTATCCGATGGGCTGGGATGCTTTTGGTTTGCCAACTGAAAACTACGCTATTAAAACTGGCGTTGCTCCTCAGGTTGCCACTAAAAAGAATACCGACAACTTTCGCAAACAGCTTCAGTCTCTCGGATATTCTTTTGACTGGAATCGCGAGGTGAATACGACGGACCCCGATTACTACCGCTGGACACAGTGGATTTTTCAGCAGTTCTTCAAGAAGGGACTAGCCTATAAGTCCAAGATGGCCATCAACTGGTGCCCGAAGGATAAAATTGGTCTGGCCAACGAAGAGGTGGTAAACGGTAAGTGTGAGCGGTGTGGTACGGCGGTTGAACAGCGGCAAAAGGAGCAGTGGATGCTTAGAATTACCGCCTACGCCGACAAGCTGCTCGAGGGGCTCAAAGATGTTAATTATCTTCCGGAAATTAAAGCCCAGCAGGAGAACTGGATTGGCCGCAGCGAAGGTGCCGAAATCGACTTCCCGCTATCAGCGATAGGCCATACGCCATTAGCTGTGCGCGTCTTTACCACCCGTCCCGATACGCTTTTTGGTGCGACGTATTTAGTGCTAGCACCGGAGCATGAGCTATTTACGAGCGGCAAACTGCATATAGCAAACAGCGAAGAGGTTGAGGCATACATTGCACAAACAAAACTAAAGAGTGATCTTGACCGCACCTCTGATGGCAAAGAAAAGACGGGCGTTGAACTTAAGGGTGTCAAAGCTATTAATCCAGCGACCAAAGAGGAGATTCCAGTCTGGATAGGTGATTACGTACTTGCGACCTACGGCACTGGTGCGATTATGGCCGTCCCGGCACACGACGAGCGAGATTTTGCATTTGCAAAGAAATGCCGATTGCCGATTAAAGAGGTGATTGAGCCGCTTGTTGAACAGCTCAAAGGGGAGGATGCGATTCGCGACGATATGCCATTTGTTGAACGCGACGCTACTGTTTGCGTGATTAAGCATTGGGCAGAAGAAAAATATTTATGCCTGAAGTGGAAGCAGGTTGATTGGAAGGGTTTTGTTGTCGGTGGATTAGAGGGTAAGGAGGACTCAGTGGCCGCTGGTCACCGAGAAATACTTGAAGAGACTGGATACAAGAACGCAAAATTCGTGCGCCAGCTCGGTGGAACTATTCACGCCCGTTTTTATCACAAGCTAAAAGGCGTTAATCGTCATGGCCATTTCAAGGGAATGTATTATGAGTTAACTGATGGCGAGCGTGTTGAGATTTCGGATGAAGAAAAGGCAATTCACGACATTTACTGGTTGACTTCGGCTGAAGTTTCGAAGTTCTTGGAAGTCGATGATATGAAAATCATCTGGCAGCGTTTTCTGGGTGAGTATCCATATACTGGCAAAGGATTTTTAGCGAATTCAGGGAAGTTTAACGGTCTTCGTAGCGATGAAGCGAAAAAAGCAATCACTGAATTCGTGGGTGGAAAAACGACCGTTAAGTATAAGCTGCGCGATTGGGTGTTTAGTAGGCAGCGATACTGGGGTGAGCCGATTCCACTGGTAAATTGTGAAAAGTGCGGTTGGGTGCTTGTTCCCGAGAAAGACCTTCCGATAAAACTACCGAAAGTTGCTAAATACGAACCAACCGATACCGGTGAGTCGCCGCTTTCGCTGATGCCGAAGTGGGTGAATACGAAGTGCCCAGAGTGTAAGGGGCCAGCGAAGCGTGAAACTGACACTATGCCGAACTGGGCCGGTTCTTCGTGGTATTTTCTCCGGTACTGCGACCCCACTAACAGCAAACAGTTTGCTGACAGCCGTAAGTTGAGTTACTGGCAACCCGTCGACTGGTACAACGGTGGCATGGAGCACGTGACGCTGCACCTGCTCTATTCACGTTTTTGGAACCTGTTCCTGTATGACCTCGGACTCGTACCGACAAAAGAGCCATACAAAAAACGCACTGCTCACGGCATGATTCTTGCCGCTGACGGAAAGAAAATGAGTAAGTCAGTTGGTAACGTAGTAAATCCAGACGACCTTGTGAAAGAGTTCGGCGGCGATGCACTGCGTTTATATGAACTGTTCATCGGTCCATTCGATCAGGCGGTGCAGTGGGATCCGCGCGGCATTTTAGGCACGGCCCGTTTTCTCGAGAAAGTCTGGCGGGTGGGGCAGCACATAGCACATAGCAAATTGCAAATAGCAGAAACTGATTCGAAGCTAGCTTCTTTGCTAAATAAAACGGTACAGAAGGTAGGCGCCGACATTGAGGCGGCAAATTTCAACACCGCCGTTTCGGCGATGATGATATTCGTCAACGAGCTAGCGGCTGATAACTTACAGCTAACGGTTCAAGATTGGCAGAAATTCCTTTTGATTCTTTCCCCATTTGCTCCGCATATCGCCGAAGAGCTTAATGAGATGCTAAGTCGTGAACTCCTCTGTGAATCCGCCTGGCCGAAAGTTGATGAGGCTTCTATCGCTGAAAGCACCTACGAGCTCATCATCCAGGTAAACAGTAAGGTTCGCGCTACCTTCGATATAAAGAAGGGAACAAGTCAGGCAGAGGTTGAGAGGCTTGTTGCGGAAATTCCGGAAATGCAAAAGTGGCTTATTGCACCAGCCAAGCGCGTGATTTTCGTCAAAGATCGTTTGATTAACTTCATCGTCTAGAGTTCCGTTGTTTGTCGTCCCATGCTTGACACGGGATCCATCCC
>CAZLKS010000009.1:0-31183 GCA_964560145.1 uncultured Candidatus Saccharibacteria bacterium
GCTAGTATACTGAATATACTATGCAAGCTCTTCTTAAGCAAAAGATAGCAGAGGCGATTGGCGTAAAACCTGAGGAGGTGAGTTTAACCGTGCCAGAGGTGGCGGAGTTTGGACACTACTCAACAAACATCGCTATGCGGCTCGCTAAAGAGGCAAAAAAACCGCCGCTTGTACTCGCCGAAGAATTCGCTGTAAAACTGCAAGCATCTTGCGGTGATGTCTTTGCAAAGGTGGAGGCGGTTAAGCCGGGGTTCATTAATATCTGGCTTTCGGAGCAGTTCCTACAGGAGGAGTTTGCGAAGGGGGGTGTTGCGCTGAATGTTGGCCAAGACAAGACGGTCATTGTTGAGTATGCAGCGCCAAACATTGCCAAGCCGATGCACGTCGGCCATTTGCGTTCAACGATTATCGGCGATGCACTGGCAAATATTCACGACTATCTTGGATTCAAAGTTATTCGCTGGAATTATTTCGGTGACTGGGGGACTCAGTTCGGCAAGCTCATCACGGCGTATAAGCTCTGGGGTAAGAAAGAAGAGGTTGAAAGAAATCCAATCGGGACGATGTTGGATTTGTATGTGCGCGTGAGTAGCGAGGCGAAGATGAATCCAGCCCTTGAAGATCAGGCGCGTGCGGAATTTAAGAAATTAGAAGATGGAGATGCAGAAAATCGGAAACTGTGGGAGTGGTTCAAGGATGAATCGCTTATTGAATTCCACAAAATGTTTAAGCGCCTCGGCGTGAAGTTTGATTTGGAGATTGGTGAGAGTTTTTATGAAGAGGCGATGTATGATGTGCTTAAAGAGTTAGAGCAGAAGGAGCTTCTCATCCCGGGAGAAGAGGGAAGTAAGATTGTGAATCTTGACGCACAGAAGTTGCCGGTGGCTTTGATTCAGAAGTCCGATGGTGCAAGTTTGTATATTACCCGCGACATCGCTTCAATGAAGCACCGATTGAGTCGCTATAAGCCGGCAAAGCTTCTTTATGTTGTGGCAAACCAGCAGGCGCTTCATTTTGAACAGCTTTTTGCGATTACTGATTTACTCGGACTAAAGAGCGCCGAAAAGAAGCACGTAAAATTCGGTATGGTGCTTGGTGAGGATGGAAAGAAGTTCGCCACGCGTGAGGGCAAGCTCATTAAATTAGAAGACCTACTGGACCAGGCGGTTGCCGGCGCCTATAAAGTTGTTACCGAGAAGAATAAGGACTTGTCGGAGGGGGAGAAGCAGGCGGTGGCCGAGGCGGTCGGCATTGGCGCAATCAAGTACAACGACCTGAAAGAGAATCGCAACTCGGACATTGTGTTTAACTGGGAGCAGATGCTCGACCTGCACGGCGACACCGCACCTTACTTGCAGTACACGGCGGTTAGACTTGCGAATATCGCGCGGAAGGTTGATGTAAAACCGAACAGCGATCTCTCTGTGGTTGATGATGAGTTGAAGAGCGGGTTAGTTAAAAAGATTTTAGATTTTAACGATGTTGTGTCGCTTTGTGCAGAGACCTACTACACAAGTCATCTCGCTAAATATCTATTTGAGCTCGCGAAACTAGGCAACCAGTACTATGAAACGCATCGAATCTTAGAGGACGAAAACAAGGCGCGTCAGGCCGGCCGATTAGCACTCCTGACTTCTGTTTCAGAAACTATCAAAAAAGGATTGGGGCTGCTTGGTATTGCGGTGCCGGAGAGAATCTAAAGAGAGTTTGTAGGTGATAGTGGATAGTGAGAGAGAAAAAAAATAGAGCGGCGCCCGGCGGAGAGTTCTCCGCGCGGGCGCCGAGGGGCTGCTACAGAACCGTGCGGAGCACGATCCCGATCGCCAACGCGGCGATGGGAACGAGAGCGCGACCGGTCCTGGTGCTGTGAAGCTGGTCGAACCAGTTCATGCGGCACCTCCTTTCTGAAATATATTATAACACAAATATTGCACTACTGTCAATAGTGCAAGAATGAGAGGGTTGTTCTATAATCTCTGATACATATCGGTGAGGTTGTCTGATATACAACTAACCGCGAGTTTCTTTTCGATAAAAAGAGCCGCGCTAGTTGCGCGGATTTTATTTTTCATTGGTCATACTGAGGCTTGGTCTAAGGGAGGTATTTCTCAAAGGCTTCTTCGGATTACTTCAGAATGACAGGGGGGGTAACACAAGTAATTTAAAAACATGTTAAAAAACTTAAAAGAATTCAAGCTGGCAGAGGTGGAGGCGGAGGTACTCAAATTTTGGAAACAGAATTCGATTTTTGAGCAGTCGCTCAAGAAGAATCAGGGAAAGCCAAAGTTTGTCTTTTTTGAGGGACCACCAACGGCTAACGGTATGCCAGGCATTCATCACCAACTCGCTCGCAGTTTTAAGGACGTAATCCCGCGATTTAAGTTGATGCAGGGGTTCGATGTTCCTCGTAAGGGCGGTTGGGACACGCATGGATTACCAGTTGAGATTCAAGCTGAGAAAGAGCTTGGTTTTAGTGGGAAACAGGATATCGAGAAATATGGAATTGCGGAATTTAACGCAAAGTGTAAGGAGTTGGTCTGGCGATATCGTACTGAGTTTGAGAGTGCCACCGACAGGCTCGGATTTTGGCTGGACCTTAAGGACCCGTATGTCACGTACGAGAATAACTATATTGAGTCGCTATGGAACATTATCGCTCAGATTGATAAGCGAAAGCTGCTCTACCAAGGAAACAAGATTGTGCCATGGTGCACGCGATGCGGCACAGCGCTTTCGTCACACGAGCTAGCGCAGGGTTATAAGGAGGTGGAGGACGCTTCGGTGTACGCGAAATTTCGGTTGCTACCGAAATTAGCAAATAGCAAATGGCCTATAGCAAATGGTAAGTCGATATACATTTTAAGTTGGACTACGACGCCGTGGACTTTGCCAGGGAATGTTGCACTAGCGGTGGGGGAGAAGATTGAGTACTCGGTTGTTGAAGTCGCCGGTGAGATTTTGATTCTCGCCTCCACTCGGCTTGCCTCCGTTTTCCCCGATACTACTCACTACAAACTGCTTACGACTCAGTTCGGTAAGGACCTCGTCGGCCTGGAATACGAGCCGCTCTTCGCCGTTAAGCCGCTCAAGAGCAAAAAATCATACAAGGTGTATGCCGCTGACTTTGTCACGACCACCGATGGTACGGGCGTTGTTCATACGGCCGTGATGTATGGTGAAGACGATTATCGACTTGGTATTTCACTCGGGTTACCGCAGTACCACACAGTTACCGAGCAGGGCCACTTTACTAAAGATGTGCAGGGGCTCGCTGGCTTATATGCTAAAAGTGGCAGAGCTGAAGCCGCTATTATTGAACAACTTACAAAAAACGGGAATCTATTACGGACCGAGAAGTATAAGCACGAATATCCACATTGTTGGCGTTGCTCAACCCCGCTTCTTTATTACGGGCGTAGTTCGTGGTTTGTGGCGATGTCTAAACTTCGAAAGGAGCTCATGGCGGCGAACGAGGGAATCAACTGGACGCCAGCGCATATCAAACAGGGCAGGTTCGGCGAGTGGCTCAAGGAGGTAAAAGATTGGAACTTCTCTCGTGAGCGATACTGGGGAACTCCGTTACCTGTTTGGCGTAGTAAAGACGGAAAAACTCAACTCGTGGTGAGTAGTCTGGCTGATATCAAGAAATATGCGGCTTCAAATGGAAATACATTCTTCGGCATGCGGCATGGCGAAGCGACGCATAATGTTGCCGGTAAGCTTGCGGGCGGATCCGAGAAGGGAAGTCTGCGTAGCGAGCTGACACCCAAGGGAGTGAAGCAGGTTGAGGAAGCAGCTAAGAAGCTCAAGAAAGAAAAGATACACGTGATTGTTGCCTCGCCATATTATCGTTCGCAACAAACAGCGAAGATACTTGCCAAAGCACTCAAAGTGAAAGTGGTGACCGACAAGCGGCTCGGTGAAGTTGATGCTGGCATTCTGAACTGGCAGAGCGTGGAGGCGTATTGGAAATTCTATCGTGACGGAGCAAACTGGCTCACGGGCGCACCAGAGAAAGGGGAGTCGCATGCCGCTGTTCTGAAGCGCGTAATGGAGTGTGTTCGCTCGCTTGATGCAAAGTTTAAAAAGAAGAATGTTTTGCTTGTTTCTCATGGCGACCCGCTCCGTTATCTGCGCGCCGGGATTGATGGCTTCTCTGACGCCGAGCTCGCAACAATGTCGTTTGAGCCACGAAAAGCTGAGGTGATTCGGTTGGGGAGTCCTGTGCTTCCTTATAATGACGAGGGTCGACTCGATGTACACCGCCCGTATATTGATCGCATTGTGCTGCGTGACCCCAAAACCAAGAAGGAGTTGTATCGCGTAAAAGAAGTCTGCGACGTATGGTTTGATTCCGGCGCTATGCCTTACGCACAGAGTCATTATCCATTCGATACCAGCAAGGGTAAGCCGCAAAAGATTGATTTCCCCGCAGATTACATTTGTGAAGGTATTGATCAAACGCGTGGTTGGTTCTATACGCTGCTGGCAATTGCAACGCTTCTCAAAAGAGAGGCACCGTACAAGAATGTTATATGTACCGGACTCATTCATGACAAAAACGGTCTCAAGATGAGTAAGTCGAAGGGCAATATTGTTGACCCGATGCAGATTATGAATACCTTCGGTGCAGATGCTTTGCGTTGGTATTTCTTCACGATTAATGACCCGGGTGATCCGAAGAACTTCGATGAGGCTGATTTAACAAAAATCACTCGTCGCTTCTTGATGATTCTTTACAACTCCTTTGTCTTTTGGAATTCATATGGGCAGGGCATACGTTCGGGAGAGGTGAAGAATCCAACCAACGTTCTCGACCGGTGGATTGCGGCACGACTGAATCAGCTCATCGGTGAGGTGACGACAAGTTTTGAGCGATACGAGATTGGTAAGGCGGCCTTGATGATTGAGCAGTTCACGGATGACTTGAGTCGTTGGTATATTCGCCGCAGTCGCGACCGGTTCCAGTCGAGTGCTCGCGGTGATAGCTCGTACGAAGTGGACTTCCGTGAGGCAAGCGCGACGCTACAATACGCACTGGTGACGCTTGCGAAGCTCGCAGCACCCTGTATGCCATTCTTTAGTGAGGCACTCTATCAGTCTCTTGGCGCAACACAACAATCAGTGCACCTTGAACACTGGCCAGTTGCCGATATGAACGCGCTCAATCCTCAACTACTTAAAGATATGGCGACGGTGCGTGAGCTCGCCGCAGTCGGACTTGCGCTTCGCGCTGATGCAAAGATAAAGGTGCGTCAACCACTTGCATCGTTGACTGTTAAAGACACGAGCCTTAAGGGGAAGGATGAGTTGATTAAGATATTGCTCGATGAAGTGAACGTTAAGGAAGTCATCTTTAACGCCAAGCTCGAAGCGACAACCGGAGCAGTGCTTGATACGGTGTTGACTGCTGAGCTTCGCGAGGAGGGTGTTGTGCGCGAGTTAACGCGTGCTGTTTCCGGTTTGCGAGCCGATGCAGGATATCAAATGGGCGATGAGATACTGCTTGCGATTGCGAGCGACGATGCTTTTAGCGATCTCGTGCAGCGACAATCACTACATATTAAAAAGGCGGTGAATGCGAAGACGATTGAACTTAAAAAGTCGGACAAGGTAGACGCTCAGCTGGATACGAAGGTAGGCGAGGTCCCTGTTTGGATTGGCGTACGTAAGGTTTAGTTTGGGCAGACAAGGCGTGCAACAAAAAACCCCGGCACTCGCCGGGGTTTTTGTTTACCAGATTAATCCGACTTTTTCGTATACCTCTTTGAGTTTCTTGCCGGCAATATCGTGGGCCTTTTGTGAGCTGGTAGTAAACACTGCAAGAACCTTCTCGGGTGATTTGAGGAGTTCCACTTTTCGCTCGCGAAGTGGGGCGAAGTACTCGGTGACGATGTTGGCTACTTCGGTTTTGAACGCGCCATACTGTTTACCGGCGAATTCCGTTTCGAGACTCTGGATGGACTTACCGGTGAGTGCATTCAGGATGAGGAGCAGGTTGGAAACTCCTGGCTTATGCACCTCGTCAAATTTCACCTCGCTCTCTGAGTCAGTGACTGCGCTCATAATCTTTTTCTTTATGACCTCCGGCTCGTCGTCGATGAATAGGCAGCCGGCTGGCCGTGACTTACTCATCTTCTTCGTCGGTTCATCAAGTGACATCACTCGAGGAGTTGCGGTGTGGAGCGCCTTCGGTTCTATAAATGTCTCGCCGAAGCGGCTGTTGAATTTGCGGGCGAGCGTGCGCGTGAGTTCGAGGTGCTGGTCCTGGTCATCACCAACGGGAATCATCGCGGCGTCATAGAGGATGATGTCGGCGGCCATCAAAACGGGGTAGGCGAAGAGGCCGGCGTTCGTATCTATGCGTGCAGATTTATCCTTGTACTGCGTCATGCGCTCTAATTCGCCCATTGGCGTGATGGTGTTCAAAATCCAGGCGAGCTCGGTGTGGGCGGGTACGTGTGACTGAATGAAGAGCGTAGACTTTTCCGGATTAAGACCAGCGGCAAGATAAGTGGCAGCGAGGTCGATAATTTGCTCGCGTTTCTCAGCCGGCCGGTAGCTTTCGGTGAGCGAGTGCAAGTCGGCGATCATGAAATAGGGCTGGTACATGCCCGATTCTTGCAGTTCGATGAAGTTCTTGAGTGCGCCGAGGTAGTTGCCGATATGGAGGCGGCCAGAGGGCTGGATGCCGGAAAGTACAACAGGTTTCATATATGACGAGTTTATCGCAAAATCAGAAATTGTGCTATCGTATCAAAGTAAGGTCTCATTAATCATTAATTATATGGCAACAACATCAAAAAAGAAGATGAGTACGGGAAAGAAGGTCGCAATTGGTGCCGGAATCGCTCTAGCGGCAGGGGCAGCGGCATATCTTTTGACGGGTAAGCGTGGCGAGAAGAATCGCAAGGCTCTTAAAGAGCTGAGTGCTAAGGCAAAGCAAGGCGCCCTTGGTGTTGCCCGTCGGGCAGGTGAGGCGGCAAAAGAAAAATTGAAAAAAATAGTGAAGTAGTATGGCAGAGGTTTCAACAAGAAAAGGCATGACTCTTGTTTCCCTCTATAACGATACTGACGTTTTGTTGGCTATGAAGAAGAGGGGGTTTGGGGTTGGTCGCTGGAACGGATACGGCGGCAAGGTTCAGGCGGGGGAGGGTATTCAAGAGGCCGCCCTACGAGAACTCAAGGAGGAGAGCGGTATTACCACTGACATTACTGCAGCCGGAAAAATTACCTTTCATTTTAAGGGCGAGGCGCTTGATGTTTTCTATTTTCGGAACTCTCAATTCACCGGCGAAGCCATCGAGACCGAAGAGATGACGCCAAAATGGTTTTCGAAAAACGCATTACCGTTTAACGAAATGTGGCCCTCCGACGTTATCTGGATGCCGCGATTCTTCGCGGGAGAGATGCTGAGTGGAGAGTTTTGGCTCCGAGATGACGGAAGCGTTGAAAAGTACGAGCTCTAGGATGTAACAAATATTTTTTCCTACGTTATATCTAATGCAACAAAAAGTGTTGCAGAGTATGTCGTAACTCTTAGTACGTGGAATCAGGCAAAGAGTTCGCTGTATGCGAAACGAGTGAGGATTCCGCCGAAATGAAAAAGAGTATCAAGACTTCGAAAAAGAAGTCGGCAAAAAAGAGCCGTTAGTGCTCTGCAAAAAATCTCCCACGGGGGATTTTTTGTTTGTGGTGAGAAAAAAAGTTATCAACACGTTGTGTGAATGACTAAAGCGTTCCATACTGAATGAAGTTGAGTGAACTTTGATTTGTAACGAATGTTTTTCTGATGACGACCGCTTGCTGCTGCGCCCAACTACACTATTTCTCCACAATTAAAAAGGTCGAAGCTTTATGAAAGGCGGGAGTGCTGCTCCTACCTCAACTAGAACTATGAAAAAGAAAGCAAAGAAAGTAACGAAGCGAAAGACGGTTAAGAAGACTGCAAAGAAGACCAAGAAGACCGCCAAGCGTCGTCGATAAACAAAAAGCCCCGCAAGGGGCTTTTTGTTTATCTGTCACTAGATTTCGATAAGTACCGGCAGAATCATCGGACGCCGAAGCGTTTTGTTGTAGAGATACAGGCCGATTTGGTCACGAAGGAGTGATTTAACGTAATCGTTTTCAGCCTCCTGCTTAACCTTGCTTTGATTGACTTGATTGACCAAGTTGCGAATTTTACCACGCATTTCATCAATCAGTGCGCCATTATCTTTAAGGTAGATGAATCCACGGCTGATAATATCGGGATTCTTTACGAGTCGCCCTGTTTGCTTACTGAGCGTGATGATAATGACCAGCATGCCTTCTTGCGCTAAGAGCTTACGGTCACGCAGCACGACAGCTTCCACGTCGCCGACACCGAGTCCGTCGACCATAACATAACTTGCGTCGACGTGCTTTTCGGTGATTTTGATGTCGTCCGGCGTGAACTTAACCATCTGTCCGTTGTCGGCGAGAATGACGCGCTCGCGTTCGATACCAATCGATTTCATGTGCGGAATGTTGGCAGCACGTTGGAAGATGTAGCCGTGCACTGGAACGATAAATTTCGGCTTACACATTTGTGCGACGAGGGCGAGATCGGGACCAGGACAGTGACCAGAGGAGTGGATGTCGAGGTCGTTGTTGGTGTGTACCGTCGCACCTTGGCGAACAAGGTTGTCTTTCACTGTCTGTACCGAACGTTCGTTGCCCGGAATGACCGAAGAACTGAAAATCGCGGTATCGGTTGGTTTAATTTTGATGTGGCGGTGCTCGCCATTGATAATGCGCATCAAGCCGGCGTTCTCTTGTCCTTGCGCTCCAGTTGTAATAATCAAGAGCTTGTTGTCGGGGTATTTTGCAACTTCTTCAACGGGCACAAGGGAGCCATTTTTGTAGCTTAAGTAGCCCAGTTGTCGAGCGATTTCTAAGTTGTCTTTCATCGAACGACCGTTGATGACTACGTAGCGGCCAATCTTTTCAGCAATCCGAATGATTTCGGCGAGACGCTCAATCATCGAAGCGAAGGTCGACAGGATGATGCGCCCTTCTGATTGCAGGAATAGTTTTTCAAGGTTTTCAATAACGAGTTCTTCGGAAACGGTGTGACCACTCTGGTGGGCATTGGTTGAATCAATCATGAGCGAGTGTACGTTTTGCGTACCAAGCCACTTGTATTCATCAAGGTTAAAAGGATTCCCGTTCTTGTCGTATTCGAGACGGAAGTCGGCAAAGTGCACAATTTTCCCAATCGGAGTTTCCACGACGACACCAGTTGTATCCGGAACGGTGTGTGCTACGCCGAAGAACTCAACCGTAAAGTGTTCGGAGAGTTTTGCGCGAGTGTGGTTTTTGATGACTTCAAAACGTAGTTTTGGAGCGTTCGGCATTTCATCGAGCCGTTTCTTGAGGAGCTCACGAATAAGCGCCGTTCCGTAAATCACTGGATTGCCAAGTTTTTCTAAGACATATGGCACGGCACCGAAGTGGTCGTAGTGAGCATGAGTAATAAGAATACCTTTGATATTCTTTTTCTTCTTTTCAAGGTAGCTCATGTTCGGGATAATCCAGTCAACGCCCGGAGTATCTTCTTCGGGGAACTGAATACCCATGTCGAGAATGACGATTTCGTCATTATATTCAAAGAATGAACAGTTGCGACCGACCTCTTCAAGTCCGCCAAGCGGCGTCCAGTAAACAGTATCGCGGTCAGTTTTTGTGCCGGAGTCTTCGCCGGTCATTGCGCCCTCCTTAGCGACGAATTTTCGTTCTGCGACCATTGATACAAATTGGCGGGGGAGGCGCCCTGGTCGGTTTTTGATGGCCTTGTTGGCGAGCTCGCGTGGGGTGGTGCCACTGCGGTCAATCATTGGTCGGTGGGCTTGTGTCTTGATTTCAGCGTGGTCGCGTTTTGCGGCTTGGCTACTATCAATCACGATGCCATTCTCAACATGAACAACGCGTGGGGGAGCAATACGCGGATTAACTCTGCTTGGTTGAGCAGGCTCATGAGCTTTTTTAGCTTCTGTTTTTGGGCTACGCCCGACACGCACTCCATGGTTTTGCTGTGTTGGCTGTAGGGGACTCTCTGCTTTTGCGGGACGGGGACGAATCTTTGGCGGCTTTGGGGCCATACTTTAATTATTGATAAGTTAGTACGCGATTTGTAATTCGCGTATTTGTTAATATTACTTTGTAAATCTACTTGAGTTTTTTGGTAGTGAGCTATCGCTGATAGTGGGGGGTGTGCATCTATAAACTATCACCCATCAACTATAAACTGCCTGCTATGTGCCGCGGGTGGGACTTGAACCCACATGAGTTGCCTCGTACGCACCTGAAGCGTATGCGTCTGCCATTTCGCCACCGCGGCATGCGAACCATCTTGGTTCTAGGATACGTATAGTTTCAGGTACAAGCGAGTTTGAGTCAAGGATGCGCATATCAATCATCCGCAGATAGTCCTTCCGGCGCTAAATGCAAACCTTTAAGTGTTCATCGTTACGGATGATTGATTGCTTCGGTGGTAAAGGACTTTCGTCATTCCGGTCTATTCAATAAAACCTCAGATTTCTGCGAACGAAGCATGTGCGGGGCCCGACAAATAATGTGTGTCAGGGGCCATTGCCGCTTGCTTCTTAGGAGTTCTGCCACCAGCGGTCACTGCGATATTTCGCGGGGACTGCCGGAGAAGGAACAACCGAACGCTATTCACTCTAGCACAGTGCATCGCCGTTGTCAAGTACCTCTCTCGGGATGGCGAAAATGGTTCGCTTTGTGTGACAGGGGTAGCTACCCTGCGATCGGCAAGGGTACCCTTTATTGCCGCCTGCAGGGTAGCTACCCCTGTCAGCCCTCGCAGTCTTCATTTTCAACATCCCTCTTTCGGTCGGCGCTAACTACTTGAAGACGCGGCTGGTTGAGAGGAACCATTGATTGACCTGGCTAAGGCGGTCTTCTGTTGAGGCGAGTAGTGGCTTAGCAAAGCCGCCGAGGCTATTCGGTGCGGCGTAAAGATAGGTTGGCGAGTAAAGAAATATCGCTGGTGTGTCGATGTTTATTTGCTGTTGGATTTTGGCCAGAGCGGCATCGCGCACAGCACTATCAAAACTCTTGCGAGTTGTTTCAATCAGTTGGTCTACGGCCTTGTTGTCGTATAGCGCAAGGTTTAGCCCCGGCTGAAAGCGTTGACTGCTGTGCCAGAAGGAGAAGATGTCGGTGTTGGCGCGCAGGACATTGCCGAATAGAAGTATCTGATAACTTCGCGGCTTAACCGTTGCGAGCTGAATTTCTTCGGGCGATAGTTTCTTGATGGTGAGTCGAACGCCGAGTTTTTGCCACTGCGACTTGATTGATTCAGCCGTGCTTACCAGAAAGTCGGTATCGGGCACGGTTAGCTCAAAGTCGAGTCGTTGGTTTGTTTTGCCGACTGTGCGAGAGCGAATGCCGTCAGTTCCTATTCGCCACTGTTGTTTATCAAGAAGCGCGATGGCTTCCTCAACGGAGAAGTGATTTTCCTTGTAAGCACTCGCATCGTATCCCGGTAGCATGCTTGGAATCGGACCGTGTACGACATTGCCGTGTCCGCTGAGAGCTGAATCAATGATGGCGGTTTTGTTGGTTGCGAGGGCAAGCGCTCGGCGGACAGTTTTATCTTTAAGAACAGCGCTTACTGTTTGATTGAAGAAGAGGGCATAGTAATGAGGCACTGGCAATTCATACAATTGATAGCTGATTTTTAAGTCAGGTAAATTAAGTGGGTCAAATCCGCCGAGCCCATCAATTGCTTTATTGTTGAAAGCGAGGAAGGCGTCGGTGAAAGTCGGGTAGAATCGAAAATTCAGGTTTTCAACGAGTGCTCGTGTGCCAGGGTAGTCATTATTGGCTGAGAGGTGATAGTCGGTGATGAATCCGTCGCGTTTCTTCTCGTAGCTCTGGAATAGGTAAGGGCCGCTACTTATCGGTGAGAGGTTATAGTCCGATAGGCGAATGTTGCTTGGTGGAATGCTCTCGAAGATGTGGGCCGGTGCAATGCGAAGTGAGCGCAGATTGTCAGCGAAGTATGAGTAGCTTGATTTTAAGGTGAATCGGACTTCGCGCTGACTAACTCTTTCTGCGGTGACGCCCTGCCAGCTGCCAATTAAAGGAGACCCAGCATCAGGGTTTTGAATCGTATTGATGGTAAAAAGAACATCATCGGCGGTGATGGCTTTCTGGTCACTCCAGACCATGTCGTCCTTGAGGGTGACGAGCCACACCTTTCCGGTGGTACTCGTGGCAACCTCGCGAGAGAGCGTTAGGAGGTCGGCGAATAATACCTCCACCAAATCTTTATCGACTGCGGTGCTGCCGATGAGCATCGGGTTTATTGAGATGGGCTGACCAACCAATCCTTCGGTGTATTCGCCACCACGTGCAGGTTGCAAGATGGTGTTTGAGATGAGGCTGTTCCAGAGGACGAGTATAAGCGAGAGTGAAAAAATGACACTCGCACCGTAGAAGGCGAGGCGTTCTTTCTGACTCAGACTCTTAAAGACGCGGGCGATGTAAGAAAACATAACGAGCTTATAGCATATAGCTTATAGCTAATCGCCAAAAACACAACCGCCCCCAACTATTTGTTCGTCGTTGTGCTCGCTGGCAGGATGTTCACGGTCTGTTCGCCGGAGGTGCCGACGTTTACGAGGTCCAGGGTGCTCGAAGCGTTTTCGGTAGAGTTCGTTGATTCTACCGGGTCATGATAGAAGAGGCTGGTTAGTGCCAGAGCGGCAAAAACAACAGTTAAGATAATCGTCAAAGCGAAGAAGAGGCGCTCAATGCCGCGGCGTTGCTGATAGAAGCCGTTACTGCTGCCACCGCCACCACCCAAGAAACCGGCAGCGTCACCGTCGCGCTGTTGGAGCATGATTAAAACGATAAGGGCAACGGCGACGATAATCTGAAGAATCGCAATAGTGTTCATAGTATAAGTAATGTGTCTAATCCTCCTTGGCTTTCAGCAAAGAATGAATGACGATGTTTACGATAGTGATAATAATGGTGCCATACACCAGTGCTGGCAACCCCGTTATACTAAGGTTTTCCGAGTATTTGTCAACGACGTAGAGGATTCCAGCGCTGATGACAAGGTTGAACAACCCAAGCGTCAGGATAATAATCGGTCCCAAGAAGAGCCGTAGTAGCGGTTTGATAACAAGGCTCAAAACGGTGAGCACGCCAACGAGCGCGGCAAAGGCTTGCCAGTCAGTCCCAATATTCAAATCAAATCCGTGAACAAAATATCCAGCTGCTAAAAGGGCTGCACCGTTACCGAGAACGGCCGCAATTACATGCGTAATCATGATGCGATTGTAGCATAAAAAGGCAGTCTTTGATATGTTTGATAGACATATATATGAAGGCACTCAAAGCGGTTCGCAGTAAAATAAAAGAAGTTTTGCAACACGTCGACACCATAACGCTTACTGGCGGAACGCCCCTCAGGGGGACGGTGGTTGTTCGGGGAGCGAAGAACAGTGTTTCGAAAATAATGGTTGCGGCACTGCTTACTAACAAGGAGTGTGTATTGAGTAATGTTCCAGATATCGAAGATGTGCACGTTGTTTCGGCGATGATTACGGCGCTTGGCGGAGAGGTTAATTTCAATGCAAAAAAAGGAGTAGTGAAAATCACTGCCGCGAAACTCAAAACGATTCAACCAGAGGCATTACATAAGATTGCTGGCCGTAGTCGTATCCCTATTTTATTCTCCGGTCCGTTGCTGCACCGATTAAAAGAAGCTTTGGTGCCTGAGCTTGGTGGATGCAACATTGGCACACGACCAGTTAACTTTCACTTGAAAGCACTCGAGCAGCTCGGGGCAACTATTAAAGATGTTCCAGATGGATTTTATATGACAGCGAGTAAGCTCGTCGGGGACAAGGTGCATCTTGAGTATCCGAGCGTTGGCGCAACCGAGCAGGTGTTGCTCGCTGCGGTGCTCGCTGAAGGTAAAACCGAACTGAGTAACGCTGCTGTTGAGCCCGAGATTATGGACCTCATCGCGGTGCTGCAAAAAATGGGTGCCATTATTTCGGTGGATACTGATCGTACGATAACCATTATCGGCGTTAAAGAGTTGCGAGGCTTTACTCATTCGGCGATGACCGACCGAATCGAAGCGGCGAGTTGGGCGTGTGCAGCTTTTGCTACGAATGGAAAGATTTTTGTCGAGAATGCAAAACAGCAGGACATGATGATTTTCTTGAATCGTTATCGACAGGTGGGTGGCGAATTTAACATTAAGGAGAAAGGTATCGAGTTTTGGAAGGGGAGTGAACTAAAGCCGATTGCACTTGAGACCGATGTGCACCCTGGATTTATGACTGACTGGCAGCAACCATTTACCGTCGTGCTGACGCAGCTTCCTGGTTCTTCAATTGTTCACGAAACGGTTTATGAAGATAGGTTCGGTTACGTTGATGCACTCAACAAGATGGGTGCGCACATTCAATTATTTAAGGAGTGTCTTGGCGGCCACGTTTGTCGATTCGGAAATAAAAATCATCGACACAGTGCGGTAGTCACCGGTCCAACTGAGCTCCACGGTGCCGATATTACCATCCCGAATTTGCGCGCCGGTTTTTCGTACATTATCGCCGCACTAGCCGCCGAGGGAAAGAGCACGCTGCGAAACATCGGTTTGATTCGTCGGGGCTATGAAAACTTTGAGCAAAAGCTCAAGAAGTTGGGGGCGAGGGTTGGTTAGTCGATAGCAAATGAAGGACCTCCCCCCTCTGTCATCCCGGAGTACTCATCCGGGATCCATCTCTAAATACTGGATCCCGTGTCAAGCACGGGATGACAGGCGGGGAGGAGCGAGGTGACGGAGAACGGCACTACGGCTTCGATGCTTCGCTAGGTGGTGCAGTTCAGATTTGAATCCGAGCTAGGAAAGTTGACCATTCATAGGCGGTGTGGTTAGATTTTGCATAGAAACGGAGGGTGAGCATGGAACAAGGCACGAAGTCATTTCTGGCGCAGCTGCAGGAATGGACAAGGCAGGGGGCCAATTCGGCGCAGGATTTGAAGGCACAGGCCAAGGACTCGACGACGACGCCGAGCCTTGAGCGGGCGAGGAAGTTCGTTCTCGAAGAGGCGCTTCCGGCCATCGAGAGGGCGGCTCATGGTGGTGTCTGGCACACCGAACTCTCGCTTCTGTTTCCGCCGGGCATCGAACTCAACCGGGAGGTTCTCATCGGCGAGATTCGACGCCTACTCCTGGATCGCGGCGTTCGAGCGGACGTTCTCGTCTGGCCCCGCTTCGAACACATTGTTATTCATGTCTCCTGGCTGCCGCCGCTTGCAATCATGCCGCCGTTTACTGCGATCAAGCAGGGGAAGGTTGCAATTTTCGCTTCGGACCTGCGAGGCACGGGCACCGTCAAGGAGTATGAGGTGCCGAGCAACGAACGTGGCGGCAAGCCGAAAAAGAAGACGTTGACGACACTCGTCTACCTCTTCCTGGATCGGAGAGCAAGCATCTTCGAGGCTCGCATCGACGAGACGAACAAGAACTACATGGTCGAGCTCGTTCGCGATGTGACCGGCGATTTCACCGTCCGCGTCTACGGACAGATCGAGGTTCAGATCGTGGGTACCGTAGCAAGGGAGGGGGGTACGGATCATAGGGAAGTGCCGGATTCGCGCGAGTACATCCCTGTGAAGTACGAGACCTCTGCCCCCGGTGCTACGATTGTGGCCTCTGACCTGCGCGACATGCGTCAGGCCATCTACGAGGCCGTCTCCGGGAAAGGAGAGGGCGGAATCAAGAAGTAAGCAACACAGGCGGCTCCGCCCTCGGGAGCCGCCTTTTCTAATTTGTTTTTCGCTGTTTATTCTGATACGATAGCAGCACGATGTTTACGACAAAAATCGGTATTGATTTAGGAACTGCCAATACGATTGTTTACGTTCCCAAAAAAGGATTTGTGGTTAACGAGCCTACTATTGTTGCACTTGGCACACCAGACAATCAGGTTTTGGCGGTTGGGCAAGAGGCGAAGAATATGATTGGTAGAACACCGCAGGATATTGTTGCTTACAAGCCGCTCAAAGACGGGGTCATTGCTGATTACTTTATCACCAAGGCGATGCTTCGTTATTTCATCACTAAAGCAATCGGTGGATTCAACATCATCAAACCAGATGTTGTTATCTCGGTGCCGGCGGGGATTACCGCTAACGAACGTCGAGCAGTAACGAACGCTGCTCGCGAGGCTGGTGCTAAGGCGGTGTACATTGTGAAGGAGCCGATTCTCGCCGCACTTGGTGCCGATATACCGATTAACTCGCACTCCGGAAATATGGTTATTAATATCGGAGGAGGCACCTCTGAGGTGGCGGTCGTTTCGCTTGGTAGCATTGTGAGCTGGGCGAGTCTACGGGTCGCGGGAAATAAGTTCGACGCCGCTATTATGGAGTTCATCAAGAAGAAATTCTCGGTTTATATCGGCGAGCAGACTGCAGAGCAGGTGAAGCTCGAAGTGGGGAGTGCTTTACCGATGAAAGAGAAGCTCTCAACGAAAGTTCGTGGACGCGACGCCGTTTCCGGTCTTCCGAAAGACATCACGGTGACTTCGAATGAGGTTGCTGAGGCGCTCAATCCGCTACTCATTGAAATCGCTGGTTCGGTGCAGACTGTTTTTAATGCAACGCCGCCGGAGCTCGTGGCGGATATTATGGAAAAGGGAATCATTATTTCTGGCGGTGGTGGGCTTCTCCGTAATATTGATGAGTTCTTTAAGCGGATGACCGGCGTGAATTGTTATGTTGCCGAAGAGCCGCTCTTCTGCGTCGCCAAAGGGGCTGGACTCATCCTTGAACACTTAGATGTGTACAAGCGAACATTATTAAACAAGCGGTAGTGCCTTATGACGGACGATAGCAACTTCCATACTGGTCCATTTGGCGAGCGAGTTCTGAATCGAAACCAACGAGAAATCGCACTCAACAGCGCGGGGATTGATGATGATTTCCCCAATGCTTATGTTAGCCTTGCGAATTCTTTGGAATATTTTCTGCAAGGGCACGCCGATCTGAACAGTATCAATGACCTCAAGCAGGCATTGCAAGTCGCCATCCCTACGTACGAAGAGTATCTACGAGTCCGCAGGAATCGGGATCGGCAGAGACTTAATCAGGAGACGGGGCAAGCGGATACGACGGTTGAGTTAATTCTTGGTCAGGGGCCGGCTCCTCTTATCGCGAAGATGAACGCGCAAGTTGAGCTGTGTAATCAGCGGCGAGTTGATTGCGTCGCCGCTTATGATTCGCTCGCGACAGCTATTCGCGTTGGCGCTAATGATGAAGAAATCAAGCAGAAAAGGGGGTTGTTTGGTGCAAAAACGCAGGAGCTCGATAGCGCGTTAAAGTTATTGCATAGTATTGCAAGCGGCGATGTCGCCGCACAGGAATAGCATGGCATCTATCAAAGAAATAGAGGGGGATTTCAAGCGACTCATTCAGAATGGGTCTTTGAATCATGCGTATGTATTGTACGGACCACATCTTACGTCGCAGTTCTCGCTGGCAAAACGGATTGCAAACTTTTTAGAATGCGGCGTGTGGGAGGAGCCGAGCACGCAGCTTGGCGAAGCACGCTTTGTCGATGGCGACGCGCAGGACCTTGGTGTGGAGGTTGCGCGTGAATTTAGTGAATTCTTGTTTCGGCGCCCGAGTATGAGTACGCACCGCGTATTAGTTATTAATAGCGCAGCAGAGCTGACTGTGGCGGCGCAGAATGCAATTCTTAAGATTGTCGAAGAGCCTCCTGAACATGCCTTGATTTTACTGACCGTTCGAGATGTCAATTCGCTCTTGGCTCCGCTCCGGTCGCGATTGCAGGCGCTCTATGTTTCGAAAGAAGCGGGCGTTACTCCGGAGCGAACGCCGCATGAGGAGTCTGCGGCAAACATCGTTCAACAGTTTTTGGCCGCTGGGCCGGATGGACGGAAGCAAATCATCAAGAAGATGGTTGATGATGACAAAGAGGACGATGTTGAAAAAAGCCAGAAAATCGTTGATACTTTCATGAGCTGCCTGATTGCTGAACTTGCAAAGAAGCCTGAGAAGAACAGTATGCTCTTAAGAGAGGTACTCAAAAGGCAGACTGCTATGGCTGATTTCTCTACAAACAAGAAGCTACAATTAGAGGCATTGCTACCATTCATTCAGTAGCCCTTTCGCGTCATATTGAAGCCCTGTCGAGGCGGGTAGGTGAGGAATGACAACAGAGAGGATGACGAAGGTGAGATGATACAATATCAATACCATGGAACAAACTATTAAGGATTTTGAAAAAGCAGTTACGGGTGTTCTTTCGCAGCTTACTGGTGAACTAGCTGGCGTTCGCACGAGTCGCCCCAGCCCTCAGCTCGTCGAGGATTTAAAAATTGAGTATTTTGAGCAGTTGGTGCCGATAAAGCAACTCGGCTCTATTAGTGTCATTCCGCCGCGTGAAATGGCGATTAACTTATGGGACGCGAGTGGTGTGACCGTTGTTGCTAAGGCGCTCGAAGATTCAAAGCGCGGTTTTACGGTGAGTGTTCGTGGGGGAGCGGTGTATGTATCTTTGCCGCCACTTTCTGAGGAGCGTCGTGAAGAGATGAGTAAGCTCGCCAAAAGTATTTGCGAGACTTATCGTATCCGAATTCGTGCCGCTCGAGAGTCTGCGAATAAGCAGCTGCAATCAAGTAAGCTTGCAAAGTCAATTACTGAGGATATGGAGGCGCGAGGCAAAAAAAAGGTGCAGGAGATAACCGACAAAGCAAATAAAGATATTGACGCCTTATTAGCTAAAAAGGTTGTAGAAATAAATGAATAAAAGCATGCCAATTTCTCCGGAGGGTTCATCGTCGGTAGCACTTCAGCAGATGCGGGAAAGCGCAACGCAACTCTTGCGCACCGAAACGGTGCACGATGATAAGTGGCTGCTTGAGGTTATCAACCTTTGTAAAGATGTTTTTGATGCGCGCTGGTTTACCGGCAGACCACAGGAGCAAGAGGTGGCGAGATTTATATCTGAGTATGCAACTCGCGATTTCAATACAGCTCTTATTACAACCGATGATGTAACCAAAGCAAACTATATCTTAACGCGCATCGTACATCCGATGCCCGAGATTCCCACTCAATAATGATTGCCGCGATTTTGCTCATTATCGGTTTAATTGTGCTTGTGTTTGTTCATGAGCTCGGGCACTTTTTGGCAGCGAAGAAGGCTGGTATAAAAGTAGAGGAGTTTGGTTTCGGATTCCCACCGCGAATAAAGGGATGGCAGCGCGGCGAAACCCTCTATAGCATTAATTGGTTGCCATTCGGCGGTTTTGTGCGTATTCACGGCGAGAATAAGTATCGTAGTGAGGAGCTTGCACGAGAAACGGGTGTTCCAATCGAAACAACGAAAGCTTTCTTTACGCAGTCTTTTTGGCGGCGCTTCGTAGTGATTGCTGCTGGTATCTCCATTAACTTTATCGTTGGGTGGCTACTGCTATCTGCGGTGTATGTGTTCGGTGCTCATCAAGCACTGATTATTACTGATATTCAGGATGAGAGTCCGGCTGCACAGGTGCAGTTGCAGCGTGGTGACGAGCTCGTTGGTTTTACTGCTGCTGAAGATTTCATTGCATTCACCAAGGCGCAGCAAGGAAAACAAGTAGCAATTCGAGTTCTTCGGTCTGGGAAGGAGCTGACATTCACTCCGGCACTTCGCGTTGCATCACTGGAACGGGCGCCGCTCGGTGCGGCGGTAAGCATGACTGGATTCGCACCTTTACCGCTATTTTCAGCGCTGCAGAAGGGGCTTGTTGATTCGGTAACCGCCGTCGCTGAGATATTTCGAGCCTTCGGAAGTCTGATCGGAAAACTATTCAGCTCAGCCAGCGTGCCAGAGAATATCGTCGGTCCTGTTGGCATTTTGGGAATCGCTGGTGACTTGGGGAAGCTGGGGTTTGTCTATATTCTTCAGTTGATTGCAATGATTTCGCTTAATTTGGCGGCACTTAATGCGATTCCTTTTCCAGCTCTCGATGGCGGCAGAATTCTTTTTATGATTATTGAAAAGCTCAAGGGGTCGCCGCTGAACCCGGTGCGAGAGATGTGGACAAATGTTATTAGTTTTGGATTCTTAATCCTGCTGATGCTGATTATCACTGGGCGAGATATCGTGAGACTGTTTTAGGAAAAGAAGTGCCCGCCGGTGTGTTGTCGGCGGGCAAGCGGCGATGTGAGTTACTTGGGACGCAAGCCTTTGGTGAAGAACAGGATTGCTGCGATTGGAATGCCGGCGTCGCGACAGGCGTCAATCGCCGGTTGCATCTCGAGTGTGATGCGACTGAACTCCCGTTCGTTTGACACGGCATACCAATTCGTTTGATCTTCCCAGTAGGAGTAGTATCGCCGCGCCCAGTTCCGTGCACGCAAGAGCAGGCGACGTTTTCTTTTTGGGAGTGGCGCTAGCCACCTTCTTCGTTGCATCCGCTCAATGCGGGTTGATGCGTAATGCCAGATTGCGCCAACGACGAGGTCAGCGACAACGGAATAAACGCAAGCCAGAACCAATAGTAGTATGAACGGAATTATTGACACGACCCTCTCCCTTCATGTATTAACTCAACGCACTCGTATTTTTACAATTTCTGCGTTAAAGTCAATATATGCGACAATCTAAACTATTCACGAAAACACGTAAGGAAGCGCCTTCTGAGGAGGTAGCAAAAAATGCACAACTACTCATTCGTGCGGGTTATATCGACAAGTTGATGGCAGGGGCTTACACATATTTACCGCTTGGTCTTCGAGTTTTGAAAAACATTGAGGCGATTATTCGAGAGGAGGTTAATCGTGCTGGCGGTCAGGAAGTTCTCATGCCCGCACTTCAACCAAAAGATAATTGGGACACTACCAAACGCTGGGATTTATACCAAGACGTTTTCTACAAGACAGACTCGCTCTACGGAGGGGTGAGCGTGCTTGGCCCTACGCACGAAGAAATTGTGACACCACTGGTGCAGCAGTTTGTTTCTTCGTATCGTGATTTACCGGTTGCCGTTTATCAATTCCAGGATAAGTTTCGACAGGAGAAGCGTGCCAAGTCGGGGCTGCTACGTGGCCGCGAATTCATCATGAAAGACATGTACTCATTTCATGCAAATCAGGATGATTTTGCGATGTACTACGAAATCATCAAGAAGGCCTACGTAGAAATCTATAAGCGCTGCGGTATCGGACACCGAACCTATGTTGCCTATGCGAGTGGCGGAACTTTCAGTAAATATAGTCACGAGTTTCAAACCGTAACTCCAGCGGGCGAAGACCTCATCTACATTTGCGACCGCTGTTCGATTGCAATCAACAAAGAAATTAAGCATGAGCACGCTGTCTGCCCTGAATGTAAGGCCGACACTTTCAGGGAAGAAAAAGCAATTGAGGTTGGCAATATCTTTCCGCTCTCGACGCGATTTACTGATTCGTTTAATTTTCAGTATAAGGACGACAAGGGCGGGTTGCAGCCGATTATTATGGGCTGCTATGGAATCGGGCTCGGACGTGTTATGGGTGCAATCGTTGAAGCTCTCTCTGATGAGAAAGGGATTGTCTGGCCACGGGAGATTGCGCCATTTAAAGTTCACCTCATTGCCTTGCCAGGTAAGGATGGTGGTCGCGTAGTGGAGGAAGCCGAGAAGCTCTACGTTAGTCTCAAGAATAACGGCGTGACCGTGCTCTACGATGACCGTGCCGTTTCTGCTGGAAACAAGTTTGCTGATGCGGACTTGATGGGTATGCCTTATCGCATCGTGCTTAGTGAGAAGACGCTCGCTGAAGAGGGGGTTGAGCTGAAGAATCGTGCTACGGGAGAGGTTCGCATGGTCAAGCTTACTACTACTGTGGATGTAGTTCAGGGTCTTTAGTTCGAGTTTATTTGTACCTTTGGTGTTTTTTTGCTACCATAGCAACACTCGGAGTAATCGCGAACGATGCTAATGGGTTACCGGTAATAATGCTAATTAGAATCGGATTCCTGCGAGCCATTTCGATTCGCATTATTACCGTATTTATTCGCATTATTCGTGATTACTATGAGGAACCCCTTTGGTATCTTTCGCCAGAATGTCGGCATCGACCTCGGAACTGCAAACACGCTCCTCTATGTGAGCGGCAGGGGTATTGTGATTAATGAGCCGACGGCGGTTGCCATCAATAATAAAACCAATAAGGTTGTCGCTGTTGGACACGAAGCAAAGCAAATGCTTGGCAGAACGCCGATGCATATAACTGTTGTCCGCCCACTCACAACGGGTGTGATTAACGACTTCGAAATGGCGCAGGAAATTCTCCGGCAGTTTTTAAAGAAGCTTAGCAAGGAGAGCTTCTTCAACTATTTTCAAAATGCGGTCATCGGCGTTCCGGCCGATTTAACCGAAGTGGAAAGGAAGTCTGTTGAAGATGCAGTACTCGGCGCCGGGGTTTCTAAGGCGTACGTTATTGAGTCAGCTTTAGCGGCAGCGCTTGGTGCCCGGCTTCCAGTGGCTGATCCAGTTGCCAATATGATTATCGACATCGGAGGGGGGACGACTGAAATCGCTATCATCTCGATGGGAGGCGCTGTAACTATTCGCAGCTTAAAAGTTGGCGGTGACAAATTAAACGACGATATTATGAAGTTTGTTCGGGATGAGTTTCATCTTGCCATTGGTGAGCCAACTGCTGAGGAGATAAAAATTCAGCTCGGAAGTGCCTTGCCGATTGATGACAAGCTCGAGATGGCTGTTTCCGGGCGTGATTTGTCGACCGGCCTACCGAAGGAAGTGATTATGAAAGATGCTCATGTTCGAGCCGCAATCGCCAAGAGCTTGCGACAGATTATCGATACAGCAAAAGAAGTAGTTGAGACTGCTCCACCGGAGCTCGTCGGTGACTTGTTAAAGCGAGGCGTCTTTATGTGTGGCGGCGGAAGTTTATTACGGGGGATAGACCAATTAATCTCTCGAGAGCTTTCGACGAGTGCGACGGTCGTTGATGACCCATTAACGTGTGCTGCACGCGGAGCAGGAATCGCTGTTGAAAACCTTGATAAATACGACTATATCCTCAATAGTCCGATGAGGCCGCGGGATATTAAACTGTAGTAGGTATGCGTCGGCCGAATATATTTCTCTTTCTCGCAATTTTCTCCTTGCTGTTCGTATTGAGCGAGTTGTTCTTCATACCGAAGACGTACGTGAACTCTGCAATTATTCAGGCACTGCAGGCACCGAGAGTTTTCTTTCAGTCGATTGCAAATCAACACAATATCATCGAGCAACTTCAGAAACAGCAAATTGAAAATCAAAGTTTGCGAGCGGAGGTTGCTGTGCTAAAAAATCAGCCAACCATTCTTAAGATTCGTCGCGTTGAATATGTACGTGCGGCTGTGTATTCGCAGTATCCACTCAGCAGCGTCGGACGATTAATTATCGCCGCGGGCAAAGAGGAGGGGATTCGCGAGGGACAAATGGTGGTTGCGGCACCGGATGTTTTTCTTGGCGAAGTGGTCAAAGTGCATTCGCATCAGAGTGAGGTTCGGACATTGTACGATTTAGGTTGGGAGTTGCCCGTGAAGATTGGCTCGGGAAAGATTGATTCTTTACTTCTGAGCGGTCACGAGCCGCGACTGACGCTTATCTCTAAGAAGAAGCCGGCTGAAGCTGGGATGGAGGTGTACCTTGCATCTTCGCAGTATCCATATGGATTACTTGTTGGTTTGATGAGTGATCCGTCGGATAGTGACAAAAATCTCTTCCAAGAGGCGGCACTTGCCCTTCCTTATACAATGAGCGACCTGCACGAAGTCTACATTCGAATAACTGAATAGATTTAATCTTATGACGAGTCGTATCAGTCTTGGGGTAGTAGCAATCGCACTCGTTGTCATCTCGTCTGCACTTATGCAGACGCAAGCTCTGCGCATCGGAGTCGTTTCGCCAAACCTGCTTCTGGTAAGCCTGATTATTATTAGCTTCTTTAGTGAGAATATTCTTTTTTACGCACTGATTGTTCTGGCCGGCGCATTGTTTGGCCGAGCTACGCCGGTTGTTTTCGATGCATATGCAGTCTCCACCGTGTGCATAGCACTGAGTACCTTTATTTTCGGTCAAAAGATGGTTTGGCCGAGTCTGTTTGGTGTCGTCAGTATCATAAGTGTTGCCACCAGCCTTACGTATCTGTTGATAGCACCTGCAGTTATATGGACACATCCAATCGTCTGGCTGCTTGAGATACTTTACAATGGTGCAATCGGGTTGCTGTTTTTTGAAATAATGCGCCACTTCTTTGGTAATAATATACGTAGGTAGCAAAACATGAGTAATAAACATGACTTACAATTTGAAGAGTTTGCCTCAGACGTTCTTCGGGGCGACGATTCTGATTATGTTGAAGTTCCGATTGCGCCAAGCATGTTTGTTGTCGTTGGGGTTGCTACGCTAGCCATTGTTGGTATCATGTTCGCCCGAGTTGTAACCCTCAATGTTGCCCAAGGCTCATTTTACGCCGCACGTTCAGTTGCGAATGGCAGTTTACAGAAGCCGATTCCCGCTCATCGCGGCATTATAACGGATCGTTTTGGCACCGTGATTGCTAAGAACACCGAAACCTTTAGTGTTTACATCAATGCAGCGGAATTACTAAAAAACCGCGAGCAATTGACGCTCGTTTTGAGCAGGCTTTCTGAGGAATTAAACGTTTCCGTCGAGGAGCTCGAGTCGGCTATGAAAGCTGGCAACTTTGAGTACCAAACGGAGGTGCCAATAGTTCGTAATATAAGCTCAGAGAGCGCGATTGCGGTTCGCGGGCTGGCGCTGCCATCGGTGACGGTTGAGAACGACTTTCGTCGAGAGTATCCGAATGGGGCTGTGTTCTCGAGCGTTGTTGGCTATACCGGTACGAGTGCGACTTCTGCTGCTGTAGTCGGCAAGGCTGGGCTTGAGAAGTATTACGATGAGAGCCTGCGTGGTCAGGATGGTATGCACATCTTCCATCGTGATGCACGCGGTGCGACATTGGCCGAGCAGATAGGGGTTGAGGCGAAAGCGGGGACAACGCTACAGACCACTATCGACGGCGGGCTTCAAGATTTCTTTTATCGGCGACTTGAGTCTGGCTTGCGTTCGCTTGGTATCCGTTCTGGCGTTGGGTTAGCGATGAATCCCAAGACTGGCGAGATTCTCTCGTTGGTTAGCTTGCCAGCATATAACAACAATATCTTTATGACGCCAGGGACGAGTAAAGAGCGAGTGGCACTGATCAACGACCCCCAGAAGCCGCTTTTCAATCGAGCCATTGGTGGAGCTTATAACCCGGGGTCAACAATTAAGCCACTTCACGCTCTGGCGGTTTTACGCGAAAAAGTGGTTGAGCCAACCTATCAAATTTATTCACCGGGATATATCGAGATTCCAAATCCCTATGTGCCGGAAAAGCCGAGCCGGTTTGTTGATTGGCGCCCGCAGGGGTGGGTTGATGTTCGTAGTGCTATCGCTCGGTCAAGTAACGTATACTTTTATGAAGTAGTTGGTGGATTCCCTTCGAACGGTTGGCCCGCCTCAGGTGCCGGCCTGAAGGGGCTTGGTATTGATAGGCTGCGACAATATTGGGAGAAGTTCGGTTTTGGAAAGAAGACCGGTATTGATGCCGACAATGAAGCAATCGGTTTTTTGCCAAGTTCCGACGAGAAACTTGAGCGGACTCGGCAGCCGTGGAGACTTGGTGACACCTACAACGTGGCCATCGGACAAGGAGACTTACTTGTTTCACCGATTCAGCTGATAAGTTACATTGCCTCAGTTGCTAACGACGGACGAATGCAGCGTCCACATTTAGTACGAATGATTGGTGACTCAGGTATAATTAAATCAGAAACAGTCTTTGACTATTCGGATTGGAAGGATGAGTTGAAAGAGGTTCAGCTCGGCATGCGTGATGGTGTCATTAAGGATTACGGAACTTCGCATGCGCTTAATACGCTTGCAATGTCAGTTGCGGCGAAAACTGGTAGTGCGCAAACTAACAACAATACGAAGACTAACGCCTTCTTTGTTGGCTATGCACCATTTGAGGACCCAGAGATTGCGATAGTTGTCTTAATCGAGAACGCTAAGGAGGGGAGTTTGAACGCTGTGCCGATTGCGAAGGATGTCTTGCATTGGTATAACGAGAACCGTATTGCGGTTGCCCCACCACCAGAACCATAATAATTATGCAGAACGAACTGTTAGTAATTGGCACAGCTGCTTTGCCTATTTCGGAGCTTCGGGGTGCAATTCCACTCGGACTTGCTTTTGGTTTTTCGCCGCTGAAGACCTACCTCCTTGCCGTTTTAGGTAATGGAGCAATTGTCCTACCACTCTTCTTGTTTCTGGTGTACGGGTCGGGTTGGTTGATGGAGAAGAGCGAGTGGTGTAATAAGGTGCTGCATTGGGTATTCGAGCGAACGCGTCGGCGGCATGCATATACCACGAACTCAATGAGTCTGCTGGCACTCGCTGCTTTTGTGGCGGTGCCACTCCCGATGACTGGGGCGTGGACGGCAACAATCTTGGCTTTCTTAATCAATATGAGTGCCCGTAAGGCACTGACTGCTATACTTGTAGGAGTTGCGAGTGCGGGACTGATTGTGTTGGTGCTGTCGCTTGGTATTAAGAGTCTCTGGTAGTTCTATGAATAAAATAGTAATTGCAAATTGGAAAAAGAATCCTGCGACTGAATCTGAGGCACTTAAGCTTGCTAAAGCTTCTGACGTATCGGGAGTGGTCGTTTGTCCGCCGTACCCATTTCTGTCGGCGGTGCGAACAACTCTTAAGAAAGCGTTGGTTGGTGCTCAAGATGTCGACTGGCAGGGAGATGGCGGCTCTGGTGGAGTTGGGTCAAGTGCTGAACTGAAGGCTATGCGCATTGCTTATGTCATCATTGGTCACTCGGACCGTCGTAGACAGGGGGAGACTGATGAGGTTATCGCAAAGAAGCTCGCCGCGGTTATTGCAGATGGGTTAACACCGATTCTTTGCATCGGCGAAACGCTCGAAGAGAGGGAGGCTGGAAAAACGCGCGAAGTGGTTGATAAGCAGCTACGCACCGCCGTTTCGCTTCTACCTGCTGATATTGGAGACGGGAAGCCAGAGCTACTGATTGCTTACGAGCCGGTGTGGGCTATCAGCACAAATCAAAGCGGCGAACCCATCGCTGTCGCCCCAGAAGATGCTCGTGACGTGATACACTATATGCAGGGGATTGTTCGTGGTGTTCCGCTCACGATTCAATTTCTCTACGGTGGTTCGGTGAATGCCAAGAATGCGAAGAGTTTCTTGGATGTTCCCGAAATCGTCGGTGTTCTCGTCGGCGGAGCTAGTTTGAGGCCGGCTGAGCTTAAGAAAATAATCACCATCGCGGAAGAGCAGAACAGTATAATTAATTTATAATAATCACTATGCCTACAATGCCTCAGCACGATTATTCAGCAAAGTCGATTTTTTGGCTCCTTATCAATGCGACGCTCGTTTTAGTTATGGTCTTCGCGCTGATTGGTATCGGAACTATGGTTAGGTACAGTAACGCCATCGTCCCATCGCGAACGATTACGGTAACTGGTGAGGGAAAGACGCAGATTACGCCAAACATCGCGACTGATTCTTTCTCGGTCATCACACAAGGAAGCGATGCTTCGGTTATCCAACAGGAGAACACGGCAAAGATGAATGCGGCAATTGAATTCTTGAAGACGCAAGGTGTTAAAACCGAAGATATTAAAACAACCGGTTACAACCTGTATCCGCGATATAATTACGGCAAGGACGGCGGTACGGCGAAGATTGACGGATATGAACTCACGCAGACTGTTAGTTTTAAGATTCGTGACCTCACCAAAGTTGGTGCTATTCTTTCCGGCGTCGTAAAAGCGGGCGTTAATCAAATGGGTTCTTTGTCGTATAGCGTTGAGAACCCTGAACTGCAACGCAGTGTTGCTCGCGAGCAGGCTTTTAATGATGCATACATGAAAGCATCGGCGATGGCGGCTCAAAACGGCGTACAGCTGGCAAGAGTTATTACCTTCTCGGAATCTGGTGGCGACCGCCCGATGTACTATGACAAAGTCATGTCGGCAGCTGTCCCTATGGGCGGAGGTGCTGCGCCGATGCTCGAGCCGGGAACCCAAGAAACAATCGTTAGCGTTGCGGTGACTTACGAGCTTCGCTAAAAAATAGGAGTTTGTAGTTAACAAACGGGGCAATTTGCCCCGTTTGCGTTATACTAAAGTGGCTATGAAGTTTTTTGTGGTGCTCTCTCTTGTTCTCGCCGTTTTCTTTTTGGGATTTCAGGCCTATCGACTCTATAGTCAACAGGGCGACTTAGTTATTCGCGAGAAAGAGCTACGAGAGCAGGCGGGTCTGCTCGCCGCAGAAAATCGCGCATTTACTGCTGACATCGAATACTTTAAGAATGACTACAATCTAACAAAAGAGTTGCGGTCTAAGTTTAACTATCGGCAGCCAAATGAGAAGATGTTCATGCTGTCGCCAGCGGATAGCAGGTAATTGCCAAGTGCCCCGCAAGAGACGTATGATGATTAGACTTCGTAGAAGTTTATGGCTGGCGAAGTTCTCCTATGCTAAAGCTGCGGCGGAGCGAAGGCGGGATTAGTATAATGGTAGTACGTGACCTTCCCAAGGTTAAGGCACGGGTTCGATTCCCGTATCCCGCTCCATTTTACGCGCTAGCGGAAAATGGCCCTGCGTAGCTCGAAGAGCGAAGCACGGGCGTTGGATATAGCTCGCGCAGCGAAGCACAGGCTTTCTGTCAAAATGAAAAATTTTCTTGTCCTTACGCGTAAAAAAATTCTTTTTTTAATATTCGTTCTCGTTCTCACCGGGTCGCTCACTGGTTTATATTTTTTCGAAAAGGCACATCAGGAACGCTTCTTCCCGAACGTAATGATTGGTGATGAGCTCGTCGGCGGCAAGTCGTTCGAAGAAGTTGCTAGCCGCATTCGACTTGTGGGCGAAGCACTAAAAACAAATGGTCTTCAGCTCATTATTCCAACCGATTATTCAACGACGACGATTGTTATTCCAGAACAGAGCATTGGTTTAACGCCAGATGTCGTTGTCGAATACTTTAGTCTGGGGGATTATGAAGCGGCTGTACAAAGGGCATTTGATTTTGGGCACAATGGCAGTCTTTGGAAACGCATCGGCGAGCAGCTTTCTTTGCTTTTTAAAACGCATTCAGTTTCTTTGCCACTCTCGTTGCGCGAGACAGCCGTGAAGTCGTTGCTCGCACGTGAGTTTGATGAGGCGCTTCGAAAGCCGAGCGACGCACATTTCATTCGCACCGACAGAGGCATTGCTATTAGCCCCGAGAGCTCAGGGGAGCAGGTTGATATACATGCGGTTTATGTGGGCATAGCCCAGGCACTCACTACGTTGCAAACAAATAGATTGCAACTGGCAGTTATTCCGCAGCCACCTCGCATCACGAAGAAGAAGTTGTTACCGTTGCTCGATTTCGCTCGGGCAGTTAGTCAACAGTTAACATTGGCGCTTACGTATCGGGACTTAGACGTATATGCCAGCGGAATGACTCTAGCGACATGGCTCACTATCAAACCGGAAGATGCTGGTGTTACGCTCGTGGTTCGTCGAGATAAGTTAGCGGATTTCATTCGCAATACGATTAACAATCGCATGGATGATGCACCAAAGAATAGTCGTTTTTCGATGGTGTCGGGCAAGTTGATTGAGACAACTCCTGGAACGGCAGGTAGCGTTGCCTCAGTTGAAGAGACCGCCTCGCGAATTGAAGAGGCGTTAAACGAACGATATTTAACGTTACTGTTCCCTAAGAATGGTGAATCGGCTCGGCTCGCAACCGAGGTTATAAGGATGCCAGTTACGTTTACGCAAGCGCAGCCAAATATTACTGCCGCCACAGTTGCACAGTTCAATATAAATGAGTTGGTTGGTACGGCTTCGACAAGCTTCAAGGGGAGTACGGCTAGCCGAAAACACAATATTAAAACAGGCGTAGAAAGAGTGAGCGGGCTTTTAATCGCTCCAGGTGAAGAGTTTAGTTTGGTGCGGGCGCTCGGAGAGGTGAGCGAGGAAACCGGATTTGAAAAGGAGTACGTTATCAAAGGTGACCGCAGCGTGAAGGAGGCCGGCGGTGGACTTTGCCAGCTCGCCACTACTGTTTTTCGAGCGGCGTTAAATGCGGGACTGCCGATTACCGAACGAACGAATCATAGTTATGTTGTCGGTTACTACGGCCCTGGGCTTGATGCAACTATTTACGGCCCTTATCCTGATTTAAAGTTTGTAAATGATACAGGTGAGTACTTATTATTTCAGATGCACACAGATGGGGATCAGCTTTCGGCGGATTTTTACGGCATGAAAGATAATCGAAAAGTAGCGATTACTACCCCGAAGTTATTTGATTACATCGATCCACCACCAGACAAATATCTGCCTGACCCTGAATCGTTATGGGGCGCGGTGACCTGCACCGATCATGCACGCAAAGGGCTTACTGCAGAGGCGACATATTCTGTGACGTATCCTGATGGAAAAGTGAAGGTACAGGAGTTCAAGAGTGTCTATCAACCTTGGCCAAAAATCTGTCTTGTTGGTATTAAGATTCCGCAAGCGCCATAACTTCATCCGCGATCTAGGCAAAACTCAGGGAGACTGCGAGAGTTGACACCTAGAAATGATTCGCCCCAGGTCCTTTCGGCCCGGGGCGAGTTGTGCGTGAATTCAGTTGGGTCACAGTGGTAGCAGGCGCTGCTGGTGTGGGCGCCTCACCACGACTTGTCGTCCACTCCAGAGCGTGACGGCAATCGTCTCTGGTGGCGGACGGTCGCTCAGTCGGTTCTCAGGTTGCGGGATTGATGCGGTACCCATCTCTCTGTAGAGAGACTCTGTAGTTGCCCAGGCGTCGCCGTGGCCACCACCCAGGCTCACAATTGCAGCCCAGAGACCACGAATGAGCTGCTGGAGCTCCCAGGGGTCTTCGGCTCGACCACCACGGTAGATGTTCAGGAGTGATCGGAATCTCTTCTGAAGTTCAACGGAGCAGCTGAGCTCTGCCGGCGTATTCATTCCGCGCCATTTCAGACGTACGCCAG
>CAZLKS010000010.1:0-11737 GCA_964560145.1 uncultured Candidatus Saccharibacteria bacterium
TTCTCGGCTTGCTCCTGTGGTGTTGGGCGATTCATGCGGTTTTTGATTTATTTTGCTAATGGCTTCAAGACGTCGTAGCGACTCACAACACCGACGAGCTTGCGGGTTGAGTCGATAACCGGAATCGGGTTAACACCATGGTGGTCCTGAAAAGCACGTACGGTTTCTTCGTAGGTAGCACTCACGGGCAGCGTAAGCGGATCAGCGTTCATCACATCCTTCGCCGTGAGTTTGGTGACTGCGGCAACATCGTCGCTAAACTCGCTTTTATCTTTGCTGAAAACCGGAAGTTGCGCTAAGACAGTCTGAAGCGTCGGCAGATGAATGCCCGATTGACTACTGATAAGACTATATTCAGTTACGATACCAACAAGAACTCCGCTTTCATCCACGACTGGCAGTCCGTTAAATTTGTGGTCAGTCATCAACTTAGCAACCTCGATAAGTGACGCACTAGCTGTAACAGTAATCGGATTAGCGGTCATTATGTCTTTGATGGTGATGTTCATATGAGTTATTCGCTACGAAATACTAAAGTGTACGAAGGTACGAAATGAAACAGTTTCACTGGCATGCTCATACTTTCGTTTTCTTTCGCATTTCGTAGAGTTTTCTATGTGTGGCCAAATAATTTTAAAAGCTTAAGCAAATCGTATCGGCTGACGACGCCGACCAGTTTGTTTTCTTTGTCGATGACTGGTATCGGATTCACCCGATGATGCTTATTAAGAACCTCGAGTGCCGTCTCGAAAGTATCATCATAAGCCAGCGTAATTGGCTTCTGCTCCATAATATCACCGGCTTTGAGTGCCATAGTTCGCTTCACTTGCTCACTCAGGTATTCGAGGTCTTTGAGCGGGCTATCGGCATCCTTCGAAATTCTTTCGAGTGTTGGCAGATGCAAAAGAGATTCCGCTGTAATCAAATTGTATTCAGTAACTAATCCAATTAAGTGATTGCCACTATCAACAACGGGCAACCCATTATATTTTTTGTCAGTAAATATTTTGACAATGTCTAATACACGAGCGTCCGCAGTCGTCGTAACGACGTCGGTTGTCATAATATCCCGGACGAGAGTAGCTTCCATGTAATAAGTATACCCTACTTGTGAGCGCCGGTTAAATGATTCCTGTGCAAAAATTCATAGATGCTCAGTAGTCCCTTGATGGCGTCGCCAACCGAGATGTTATTTTGTTTATATATAACATCAGACACGTCCCCCGCCGCCCAAATTCCAGCACAAGAAGTTGTTTGCTGGCGAGCATCAACGATGATTTCTCCAATTGGATTCAGTGAAACCAAATCCTTAACGAAATCAGAGTTGGGCAGGGAGCCAATCTCAACGAAGAATCCTTGAATCGGCAACGTTTTTGATTCACCAGAAATCTTATCGTGATAGCGCACACCACTCACCGCTTTTTCACCCAGCACCTCATCGGTAATCGCATTGTAATATATCGAAACTTTGGGGTGTGATTTAATTTTCTCTTGCGTCACTGCATCGCCCTTCAGCTCGGTACCCCTAACCAACAAATATATTTTGTTAGCATACGGAATAGAGTCGACGACAGCCTCAAGGCCGGCATTACCCGCACCAACTACCGCGACATCCTTTCCTTTAAAAAGCGGCGCATCACAAGTTGAACAGAACACCACGCCGCGTCCATCAAGTCGGTCCTCGCCCGGAATACCAAGCCGACGACGCCGGCTACCGCTTGCAACCATGATGGTTTTTGCCTCAAATGACTTACCGCTGGCCGTTGTCACCACAAAGTGTCCCGCTGGTGGGCCGCCATCGATTTTCGTAACCGTACTCACCCGCTCACCATCAACGATTTCAATGTTTTGGGTTCGTACATGCTCCTCGAGATCCTGAGCGAGCTTAAGACCAGATATAGCCTTAGTACCCACCCAATTATAGATTTCGTTCGAAACAATTGACTGCCCGCCAAAAGTCTCGGTGATTAAAAGCGTTTTAATTTGCTTGCGTCCAGCATAAATACCAGCCGAAACAGCCGCTGGACCACCGCCCACAATTAGCAATTCATACATATTGGAATATTTGTCTAAATATGGCTACGAAATACGAAAGAGATACGAAACTACTTTAAGCAATGGCTTTCTCAATCTCCGACTTATTAAATCCGACAAAGATTTTACCATCAATATCAATAACCGGAACGCCGAGCTGGCCAGACTTCTCAACCATCTCTTCACGCTTTGCATCGTCCTCGGCAACGTTGAACTCTGAGTACGAGAGTCCCTTCGAGGTGAAGTAGTCTTTCGCTAATTTGCAGTAGACACAAGTCGGGGTCGAGTAAACGGTAATGTTTTTTGCCATATATTTTGTATTGATAATTATTTTGCTCAACAACTATACCATACCTGTTATTAACGACTACTTTTGAGCGCGGCCTCAATAACCTGTTGGTACGTTTCATAGGGATATGCACCACCAATCAGCGTGCCATTAACAAAACTGGCTGGAGTTCCCTCTATGCCCAGAGCCATTCCTGCTCGCCGATCAATCTCAATTTCGTTTTTGTACGTACCAGTATCAATACAACTCTTAAATTCTTCTGCATTCAGGCCGAGCGACTTTGCAAGGCCCACGTAATCAAGGGTTGCAAGCTCGGACTGTCGCGCAAATAGCGCATCATGATACTCCCAGTATTTTCCCTGCGGCAGAGCACATTGTGCCGCCTCAGCAGCTATTCGAGCACTTGCGTGAAATTCGAGCGGGTAGTCGCGGAAGACAAGCTTGACCTTGCCCGTTTCGACATACTCTTTGCGAATCCGCGCTTCAGCCGTGTCGGCAGCCTTTTTGCAGTAAGGACATTCGTAATCACCAAAGATTACTATCGTAACTGGCGCATCCGCACTACCAAGCACGGCATCATCATCGAGCTCAGAAGCGGCACCGAACTTGGAAGTTGGTGCGAGTGATTTGCCCGGCTGATACACAATCGCTCCCGCAATCACGAGTCCTGCAACAATAATCGAGGTAATTATCAGTTTTGCATTACTATTTTCTGTCTGCATATTGTCTGGATTTTTCGGTTAATTCCCTGTATTATCCTATGTATACAGAGAGAGTGTCAAACCTACTCTTTTAGACCGTTATGTCAGTACTCACCGGTATCCCCAAAAGAAATATCGCCATCCCCACCAGCCTGAAATCACGAGCCAAAATACCCCTCCTCTATCTCGGGGATATTGTTGTTTTTTATATCGCGCTAACACTCACTCTCTTAATCCGCTACGGTGCAATTCATTTCGCTGGGCCCGACTTTGAAGCACACGCCGGCCCGTTTACCTATGCGCTTTTCGGTTGGTTACTCATTTTCTATATTGGTGGACTCTATGAAAAACAAAGTTTCAACCAAGAAGTCTTGCTGCGGAGATTTTTCCCACTAGTCGGGATTGGTAGCCTTTTCCTGATTCTTCTTTTCTATTTCGTTCCATCATTCGGCATCACTCCCAAGATAAATCTGTTTATTTTCATCGTCTTATTCGCCGCCATCGGTTTTGTCTGGCGCATGAGCTTTATATATCTACTTAAGCGGCGAGCTGGCTCAAAGGCAAACCGCGTTATGCTTATTGGTGACACTCCCGCTGGAGCCGAACTCGAACAATACATCAAAAAGCACCCTCATCATGGTTATGAGACCGTCATCTGGCTCAAGGAGGGGCTGAAAGGTCAGGACACACCCGAGCAATTCACGAATTTTGTCATCGTCAAAGGCATCAATACAATCGTCGTTCCTGCCAAGCTGGAGCATGACCCTGGTGCGTTGCGCATACTCTACTATGCATTCATGAGCGGCATCGAGGTGGTAAGTCTAGCCGATTTTTATGAGCGCGTGTTCGACAAGGTATCAATCGACGAACTCGAAGATTCTTGGCTCATTAAGAATCTGCCGCGCGTAGCCAAACGGTATCGTGTCTTTAAATACGTCTTCGAATCACTTCTCGCGCTGCTTGTTTTGCTTATCACACTGCCCTTTACCCTACTCACCGTACTCGCAATCAAGATTTCCTCACCCGGCACAATACTCTACTCTCAGAAACGAGTCGGACAAAATGAGAAAACCTTTGTTCTTTACAAGTTTCGTACTATGTACGCCACAAAGGACAAAAATCCAGACGCCGATGCATCAGTGCCAACGTGGTCAGCTGGTAACGATGCGCGAATCACTCCAATCGGCAAATTCCTTCGCGCCAGTCATATCGACGAACTACCCCAACTCATCAATGTCCTGCGCGGCGAGATGTCGTTTGTTGGCCCGCGACCAGAACGACCAGAGTTCACTGCCGAGCTCGAAAAAAAGATTCCTTATTACGAACTACGCTACCTGCTTAAGCCCGGTATCACTGGCTGGGCTCAGATTAATTACCGGTACGGTGCCAGTATTGAAGATGCTTACCAAAAACTTCAGTACGAAATCTACTACCTCAAAAATCGTTCCCTACTTCTTGACGCAGCAATCATAGTCAAAACAATTAAGAAGTTTTTTGTGCAGGAAACATAGCCCCCCTCCGCACCGCAACACTTGACCAGTCCCAATTTCATTATGATCTATAAAAAACATTCTTCGCCGTTTAGTCTTTTGTTTATGGCCTGGCCAAACATTGCAGTGCGAATTGACCGAGGGTTCCGGTTTGAAGCTCTGGAAGCCATAAACAAAAGTATTAACGTCGCCAACAAAATCCTATTAAAAACTATGCACGTGGGCTTCCGGAGCTGCAAACCGGAACCTCGGTGATTTAATTCGTTATGAAAATATTAGTTACAGGCGGTGCCGGCTTTATTGGCAGTCACGTTGTCGATGCTTATGTTGCCGCAGGTCATGAGGTAGTTATCATCGACAATCTGTCGACCGGTTCAAGAAGCAATCTAAATCCAAAGGCTACATTTTATGAAGCGGATATTCGCAACATCGCCGAACTTCGCCGAATTATTGACCTCGAGAAACCCGAGATTATAAACCACCATGCCGCCGCCATCTCGGTAACTGGTTCAGCCGCTAAGCCCCTCGAAACATACGAAATAAATGTTTTAGGCACCGTTAACCTCCTCCTTGCCGGCCTTCCGTCGCTCAAGAAGTTCATCTTTATTTCTACGGGCGGGGCACTCTACTCATCGCCAGCAAAGTTCCCAGCCAAGGAGACCGAAAAGCCAACACCTCTGTCCCCTTACGGTTTCAGCAAACAACTCGCAGAGGAGGCGGTCATGTTTTACTGTCGACAACAGAAAGTTCCATTCACCATTCTGCGTTATTCCAATGTGTATGGGCCGCGACAAAACCCTCACGGCGAAAGCGGTGTGATGGCAATCTTTACCATGCTCGCTGCCGCTAATAAACAGCCAACTATTTATCGCAAACAAACAACCCGCGACTACGTCTACGCCGGCGATATTGCTCGGGCGAACGTCTTAGCGCTTTCGAAGGGTAAGAATGAAATTATCAACATCGGCACCAGCCGTGAAACTTCGAACCAGCAGGTTTACGAGGCGGTTGCTCGCGAGTATTCCTGGAGTCAGAAACCGAGCTACCAGTCAGCACGAGGCGGTGAACTCCTCCGCAGCTCCCTCGCAATCACCAAGGCGAAGAAGCTGCTTGGCTGGCAGCCGCGTGTCACCATCCCCGAAGGATTAAAAAACATTCATGCGTATTCCCGAGAACATGCTCACACGTCTTAAGTTGCTGCTTTTCTCGAATTCATCAACGCGTCAAACCGTGGTCAAGAACACGATTTGGCTATTAGGCGGTGAGGGAATCGGACGGCTCATTCGTGCCATCATTGTTATCTATTCCGCGCGCGTGCTCGGTGCGGCTGAATACGGGGTCTTTTCATACGCGATGGCGATATCTGGTTTTGTTGCTATATTTTCAGACCTCGGAATCAGTGCGATTCTCACACGTGAAAGCGTCAAGAATCCAATCGCCCGGCAGGAGTACTTTTCAACGGCACTACTCATAAAATTTGCCTTCCTCACCATCAACACGCTACTCATTCTCTTCGCCGTACCGCTCATATCGAACGTTGACGGCGTCATCCCCCTACTACCGCTCGTCGTCGGACTACTATTCTTCGATACCCTCCGCGACTTTTGCTTCGGCATGAGTCGAGCCCTTGAACGAATGGAGTGGGAGGCCTGGGTTAAGATTCTAACCAATGTAGCCATCGCCGGTCTTGGCTTACTATTCCTTATGCGATGGCAGACCGCTTTTGCGCTTTCCGTCAGCTACGTTATCGGCTCAGCACTTGGCTTCATGACCATTGGCTTTATTCTTCTCCCATACTTTAAAAAGTTTATCAGCCATATCCGCTTCTCGCTCATCAAGGAAATTCTAGTATTAGCCTGGCCAATTGGACTTCTTGGCGTACTCGGTTCAATTATGATTAATACCGATATGGTTATGCTTGGACACTGGCGTAGTACTGAGCAAATCGGTTTCTACGCAGCCGGTCAGAAGCCTATCCTCCTGCTCTACATAGTACCAACGCTTCTGGCTTCGGCGGTTTTTCCTGTTTTTACTCGTTTGGCCGCTATCAACAGAGACCGTTTCCGTTTCGTTCTTGAGCGGACCGTTACGGCAACGTTCTTACTCGGACTACCCGTAGTAACTGTTGGCGCCGTACTCGCCCCCGCTCTTATCTCGCTCATCTATGGTCCAGATTATGCTCCGGCTGTTCCAAGTTTCGTACTCCTACTCACCACGATTGTCATCGTTTTTCCAAGCACTATTTTAGCCAACGCACTTTTTGCCCACAATGAACAGCGACAGTTTCTCTGGTTTGTTGGCATTGGTGCAGTCTCGAATGCACTCCTTGACGCACTACTTATTCCTCGCTACGGAATCGAAGGCTCAGCAATAGCGACGATTATTGCGCAGGTACTAACAAACGTTCTCGTCTGGCGACAAATGAAAAAAACCTGCTATTTTGAAATCGCTAGCCACCTGCATCGCGTTCTTATCGCAGCGCTGATTTCAAGCATCCTTGCGTACGCACTCTCGCTCACGCAACTACACGTGCTCATTAATCTCGGCCTATCTTCACTCACCTACCTGAGCCTGCTTTGGTTGTTGCGAGAACCATTATTCCGCGAACTAAAAGAGGTATTCTTTAAAGCAGCAAATGATTAGCCTCGCTTGTAGTAGCGAATCAGTATACTTTGTAGTCGTGCAGGAATGAGCGCACCGAATAACCAATAGGAACAGTATCTGAGCATGCTCTTCAAATGATTTAGTCGATACTGCGGATATTTTTGCGCGTACCGCGTCGTCAGCGCCAACTGACGCTTGAGCTGTAACAACTTATTCGTATTACTAATCGCTCCTGCGCGACTCGTAAATCGCACGCTATACTCCGCAAGATTTGCAAAAGTGCCAACCGTTCCAAGCTTGAGCCATAAATCATAATCTTCGATGTGAAGCACCGCCTCACGTTCGTCATAGCCACCAAATTGCATCGCAACTGCTTTGCGAAACATCACGGTTGAATGGCTGAAGCAGTTTCGATACAAAATCTGCTGCCGTATATCTGCGTCACTCACCGGATTCAAGAATTTATACAGCTCGTTACCTTCTTCGTCCTGAACAATCATTCCTGTACCAACAAGAACGCAGGTTGGATTCTCCCGCAAAAAGCTCAGTTGCTTCTCGAGCTTTCGTTGATCACTCCAAACATCATCGTCGTCGATTCGCGCAATTAGATCAGTCTTCGCCTGCATCAGCCCCTCATTTAATGCCTTTTGTATGCCCTTATTTGAGCCGAGGCTGATGACCCGGATTCGAGCATCAACAGCAGCAATTTCAGCCACCAATGAGCCCGTTGCATCAGATGACCCGTCATTAATGACAATGAGTTCCCAATCTCGAAAGGTCTGAGCACGAACGCTTTCGATAGCTCGTCGAATGAAACGTGCACCATTATGAGTCGGAAGCAAAATAGAAACAGTAATCATATGCATTATAGTAGCTGGTACTAGAGCCTTAGTAAACCGCAGTGATATACTATACTCGTGCGTCCCCACACTATCACGGTATTAATTTCAGTCATCTTGAGCACGGCAGTCGCAAGCTCATTTTTTATTCTGCCGACCTCCTCAACCACGCTCATTCATCAGCCATTCTATCTTCTCTTTGGTTTTTCAGTCATTCTAGCAATCATTCAATACATTCAGTCAAGCGAGTGGAGGCAGGCAGCTTTGAGTGTCATTCGCCGCTACCTCGCCTTCATAATCACCTTCGCCGCTGGAGCCATCGCTAATGTATTTTTCTTCGCCACCCTACACTCCGGCAGTTTCAATGTCGCCTTCCTTGGTGACCTCCTGAGAACTGGTTCGCTCATTCTATTCTTTATTCTCATTCTCATCCAAGGACGAGTCGCTCCCGCCTCTCTTCGTTTTATTATGGCGGCGTTTTTTCTTCCACTCTGCCTTGGCTCACTTCTTTTCATCCGCGAACTCAGCCTCATCGCACACGATAGTCCAATACCTTTTCTTGCCGCGTACAAACTCCAAGGATTTCAGAGCGATAACCCAACCGCGCTCGGTACCTGGCTGGTTATCACCTTCGCCTTTTGTATTGCACCTCTCCTCTTACAACGAAACGGATTAACGCAAAAAATCCTCCTGAGCCTCCTAGCAACTACGTCGCTGGCACTCATCTGGTGGACCAACTCACGAGGAGCCATCATCGGCTCATTACTCGGGCTTTTTTTCGTGGCCGCCCTAGCATACATCAAGCGACAAAAACTTCTGCGCGAACTGGCGTTTCTAGTGCCGCTCATCATTTTCGGTTCGCTGCTTATCCTACCGCAACAAGCACTCAACAGTGTCTTTGTTCGGCTGTATCCCGAATACTACCAGCGTGCCGTTGATTCAAACTTCAAAATAGCAGCGTCCGCGCTGACACGCGCCGCTTTGGATTCAACACCCGCAATTACGAGCGCTCAAAATCGCGGCAGCCTCTGGACCGATTGTCCACGCTACGTAGTGACGCACCCTTTCGGAGAATACGGCCCAGATTGGGGAACCTCTCCGAGTCGCTGCGGCCAGCACAATTCGCTTTTTCAGGCGAGCTTCTGGGGCGGTTGGCTGACGCTCGGCGCAACACTCTGGTTACTCTGGCAGGTTATAGCTTGCATCATTCGCCTTTTCCGAAGGGATAGTACCGATATGTATACGATCGCTCTCAGCGTCGCCCTCTTTGGCGTTTTACTACAATCGTTCCTAAACAGCTTTTTGCAATTTAAACCGCTCTGGATTATCATGGCCCTCACCCTCGCCTATCAACACGAGAAACTTAGCACGACACCACCGCCATCACGGTATACGGCAGAATCTTCAGGAAATCAATAACGATAGATCGCCAAAATCCAGGATACTGCCCTCGGTGACGCCAGAGTACACGCATTTTTACGAGATGATCATACAGACGTGCTCGATACCGATTGCGCCGCTGACGCGATGGAGCACGCCAGGCCACCAATGATTCAGGGAGGTTACCAAGTATTCCTACGGTGCCGAGCTTTAGCCAGAGGTCGTAATCCTCGATGCGACGGAGGCCGCTGTCATATCCACCAAAACGAAGAGCCTCGCTTTTACGAAAAAGAATCGCAGAGTGAGCAAAGGGTGATGACGAAAGAATGCTTCGGCGAATCTCCTCATCGGTCAACGGATAATGCGTCGTATACAGTTTAATCCCGGTATCATAATCAATAACATCAATATTGCTTCCTATAACAACAGTTTCCGGGTGGGAATCGAGATACGCAACTTGCATTTGCAACTTCTCGGGCGAGAGCCAGACATCATCATCGTCGATTCGCGCAATATATTCACCGCGAGCAATCTGCATCGCACCTACAGCACTCCGCACATTGCCGATGTTTTGAGCATTTTCGATATAGATAATCCGTTCATCAGTGAAACTACTAATAACTTCTTTGGTCGCCGCAAAAGGCGAAGCATCGTTCACGATGATTAACTCCCAGTCCCGATAAGACTGCTTGCGAACACTCGCAATCGCCTCAGCCAGATACCGTGGATTATTGTACGTCGCAAGAATGATACTTACTCGCGGTTGCATATTCTTTTATATAACTGCTCGTACTGTAATACGATTGACTTCCAGGTATGAGATTTCTGCCACACCAGAAAAGCCCGCTCGGCGATATCCCTAGCTGTCTCCGAGTCGTCAAGAATATAATTGGCAACACGTGCCATTTCTGCAGGCGTCTCAACAATCTTGAGTACTTCTTTATGATCGGCAACGTTGCCCGCTGGTCGGGTAATGAACGGCGTCTTACTTGCAAAAGACTCATACATAACGAGCGGCGCACACTCGACACTTGAACCGGAGAGGAAAACATCGGCGGCGGCATAAGCAGAAAGAATCAGTCGACGATCATCCGTGCTAACGAGACGAATATTTTTCTTTGTGAGGGAGCTCCAAAAGCAGCGACAGTAGTCAAGCACAAAATGCCCGAGCGTACGCTTAATACCGCTACTCACTAGTGGCTTACCGATAATGACCAGCGTCGTATCCTTTCGATTCATAGCACGGAATGCCTCAATGACAAACCGATGTCCTTTGGCTAGATAATGATTAGAGACACAGAGAGCAACGTAGGGCGTCTGAATGTCCAACTTATATTTAAAGTTATACATTGGTAGCTCGCCGAACTCCTCTCCCGCCCCATTCGGAATATACACCGCCTTATCCCGAACACCATGCTCATCACCAAATTGCTTGTCTTGATAGTCAAACGACATATAAACCAAAGCATCATACTGCTTTAGCTTCTCAGGAAGTTGAGCAAAATACGCCGCATACAACGGGTTGTGTAACCCCGAATAACCACAGGGAACAAGCACCTTTTTTGCAGTAATCCGATAAAGAACATCAAGAGCCAAATCAGTCGGCCAATTCTGTGCGGCATAGTTAACGACGACATCAAAGCCCTGCGTTAAGAGGTCCTGATAGCGTCGCACCTCTTCCTTATCGCCACGAATTCCCTTGGCGGCATTGCCCGAAAGCCTAAACTGCTCAATCCTAACCCCTTGAATATATCCGCTCGTACGCGAAGGGTGATAAGTTGTAGCAACCGTCACTTCGTGACCGTGCAAAACCATCCGCTCTGAAAGCTGCTTAATAACCTCCTCTGCACCCCCTCGGCGCGGCTCGTAGAATTCAACGGTGTGCAGAATGCGCATGGTGAGAGAGCTAACCGTTTACGGCTTACAGCTAACTGCCGGACGAGCCAGCGTTTTAATAAAGGCGTTCATCTTCATTTCCAGATTTTGCGCTGAATTATAACTATCCTCAAACCCTTTTTGGTCAATGATTTTCTGATCGAGTGCTATATATAACGCTGCTATTACTTCTTCCAGCGAACCGCGCGCGATAAATAGAAAATGCTTAAAATCCAAATCGGAATGACGACTGCTTCCTTCTGCTATGTTAAGCGAAACCGAAATGGCAGCTCTGCGTACTTGACTGGTTAAACCAAATAGCTCGTCTTTTGGGAATTTTTTAGTTAGCTTGTATATGTCGCTTACAAATACGCGACTCAGTTGCCACACCTCCAGCTTTTCGAACTTGAAATACATAGCTTTCGTTTGGCGGTTAGCAGTAAGCGGTAAGCCGTTAGCGGTTAGTGATTCCCACCGCCTTGAATATCTCTTTAAATCGCTCCTCGTATGTGTGCTCGCGAATCG
>CAZLKS010000010.1:11837-19786 GCA_964560145.1 uncultured Candidatus Saccharibacteria bacterium
CCCACCGCCTTGAATATCTCTTTAAATCGCTCCTCGTATGTGTGCTCGCGAATCGTTCGCTGATACCCGGCAGCAGCAATTGATTCACGTTCAGCATCGTGCTCGACGTAATACTTCGCCTTTGCAATCAAGTCATCGATACCATTAAAGATTGCAATCTCTTTACCATCAACATAATAATCACCAAGATTATCGGCACCGCCAGTGAGTATGAATCCGCCCGTGCCAGGAACCTCGAAATTGCGGCCCTTAATCTGCTCGCGATTTTTATTAATCAGCGACTTCAAGTTATCAATCCACATCATCGGGCTATATAAGCGATAACTTTCATCGTTGCGACGATAAAAGAACACCTTAACAAGAGCCTTCAAGCTAATCATGTCCGAGCTCTTAGTGAGATTGAGATTCACCTTGCTATTGCTAAAAACTTCAAGCATCCCATCCTGACTAATGCGTCCATTCGGCCAGCCACCGCCCCAGCACTGAACATTTAACCCAGCGGCTTGTAACTTTGCAACAACCTCTTTACGGTCACCGTGCGGCTGCCCGACAAAAGTTACATCGTACTTAAAGTCCTTTGGCCCACGCTTACCAATCGTCGCAGCATCGATGCCCGTTGGTTTGTACATGCGATGATTACAAGCCCACTGGGTTTTAATAACATTGTGGTAGCCGATTTTTGCATATTTAGCCGGCGCCTGGCTGTCAGTCGTGCCGATATAGTCAAAATACTGACAATAGTACTTGCCAAAGTTATCAAAACGCCAGTGATCATCGGTAAACCAGTTAAAGGTAATCGTGGACTTACTATCCTTGATTGCCTGGAGCGTTTCCTTGGCGATTTCATCAGTAAAGATGCAGAAAAAGGTAAAGTCAGGACGCTCCTTATTGATTGTCGCGATTAATCGTTTATTCATCTCATCACGTCCGACATCCTGCATAATCTCGTCGAACGGAAAGTAAATAACCTGATGCCCACCCTCCATCTTTGAGATGGCATCGTAGAAGTTATTGTGTTCAAAGCTGAACCCACGCTCTTTCTTTCCGTAATCGTATTTCAGTGCAACGTATACAATTTTCATAGAGTTTTGCTACGAGTGCTAAACTATTATTTGATAATGCGTAATGAGGCAAGTAACTGCTCGAAACCTTTTTCCTGTCCGTGTTTCACGTATATTCGGTAATCGTCACCAGTTTCTGGGTTAAACGGTACCGGATTCCTTATGTAATCCCGTACATTATACAACGAATATCCAAGCCCCGTATAGTAGTTAACATAGGAACCATGATATTCAACTAAAATGTCAATATTTTCTTGAATATACTTATCACGCCTACCTGCCCGAATCAGCTGAGCAAAAGCCGGCGAATTAATCAGACCGTCGAGATTAGTGACCTGTCGACCACTAAAATAACCGAGGATGCCGGCATTGTAGGCGCCGAGTCTTTTACCGGCAAAATAGTCGTGCTTCGAAAGAAAAGCGGCCAAATCAAGTAAGACGGAGGTGTCGCGTTCAGGCTTGGTAACTTCTTGAGCTCTCGCCTGCACCCCTCTAGCTACGCTCGCAATGAGCATAATCCCCACGATAACCGGTATTGCCCGCTGGCCAAACTGAAAGTATGTGGGACCCTTCCACCGAGCAAGGTACTGCCGACAGACCGCCGCAGCCACAACGAGCCAGACGATGACATCAACAACCCAGTACCAGTAAGAATTTGCGCGCCAATTGTGGTATATGGTTGTGTAGGCGAGGTATTTACACACGAGAAAAGCGCCGAGGCCAAGTAGGATAAGTTGCCGATTCGACAGAATTTTCCCTCGGATTTGGCGGACGACAAGATAGAGCGGCGTCAAAAAGGCAAAAAGTTGTATCAGTATTTTTATCGGTGGATTACCAATCTCGTAGGGCCCGAAAATAAATGCTAGTTTTTCGAACACAAAACTCCAGCCGGGATGACTCGCCAGGGTGATAAAAAACGAATCGAGCTTCACCGCACCAGAGATTGGCATAAGTACGCCGAAGCTTAGGTAGTTAAACGTTAGATAGCTACCGACTATCAATCCAACGGGGGCGACGAACCAGACCAGTCGCCGAAGATCTTGGCGGAACTTAATCCAAAACGGCAAAAGGAGCGCAGCCGCCATCATGATTCCATCGGTGCGTGCCAAAAATAGCAAGCCGACGGAAACACCGACGAGCAGTAAACGCTCACGAAAGTCTTCGTAGGCTGGTCGCTCAAATAAGTTAAAAAGCTGAATAAGTAAGATGCTCAGTACTAATAGCTGCAGCGGAGTCTCGAGCAGATTCAGCATTCGGTTAGGTAAGACCAGAATAGGCAAGAAACCAAAAAGCACTGCTAGTCCCTGGCTTTGAGTAAAACGATACAGAAAGTACGAGAAACAGGCGGTGAAAGCACCAATAATTGCCGCTTGTAGTAGCAGCACGGCATACCAAATATCAGAAAGAGAAAGGTGTTGCAGTGGCAACAGTTTCAGAAAAACAACGAGCGTCCCGAACCAGAGCGGCTGATAGCCATTGGTAGGATGTATGCCGTCAAAGGTTGAACCATTACCCGTCACAAAATTCAGTGCCGGCTTGAGATAGTAGGATGCATCATCGGGGACGCCAGTGGCGAAGTGCTGATAGATGTTGCTACTCCGATACCAGGCCGCATAAACAAAGGCAACTAGTCCTACACCTACGCAAAGGAAAATTGTTTTTTGCTTGTTAGTCATTTCGTTTTTCGTCTTGCATTCCCTCCCTCCCCGTGTCATCCTGCTTTGCCCTGGCGTAGCTTTAGCGAAGTCGGGAGTGAAACGCCTGTCTGCCGGTAGGCAGGAATGAACTAGTTTCTTCGCAGGCTCAGAATGACAACCGAAGAGACCCCTCCTCGCCATTTGCCATTTGCTCTTTGCTAATCCTCCCTGCCCTGGTTATCCCTCAAAAACCTGCTTCACCCACACATCCAAGAGCTCCTCCCCCTCCGTCCCAACAAGATACTGCCTCAAAAGTTCACGAACAACTGCCCTTTCGTCGATTGCTTTCTCGCTCTTCTTAGCGATTACCGTAACATTCGGTAGTTTATTCATACCAAAGCGACGATACAGCATGTTCGGAATAAGAAAACCAATCCAGTTGAATGCGGCAGTATTGAAACGGGTTGAGAGCGAATTGCTTCGTTTTTCAATTTTAATTGCAGTGAAGCCAAGCGCCTCGAGCGTTTGTTGATACTTTCGTTTACCCCAGCCGTCATAGTGATTGGCCCATGGAGCCTCCTGCGAGCCAAAGACATGTCGCGAGATTTCCGCTCGCGCCTTTGAGCCAGAGAGTGCGTAGTACCAGCAGGCAGTATCAAAATCGGGAGTCTCGATATGAAGCGTCCCTCCAATTGACAGCCATTTTCGCCAGGTGAGCAATAATTTTAGCGCCTCAGCTCGCGTGAAATGTTCAAATACATGGTGACAGCGAATCTCATCGACGCTTCCGGCAGCATACGTGAGTGTACGAAAATCGGCAATCATGTCGGTCTTCGGCTTACTAACCGTGTGCTGGTCTGCGGGCAGGTCGATATTGATGTAACCCGGAAGATAATGCGAACCGCAACCAAGATGCAACTTAGGATTGTTCATGTAAGGAATAGTAATGCTAAATCTTACTCGCTGATTCAATTATATCAATATATTTTCGTGCAGCTATCGCGTTCGTAAAGTGAGCAAGCGAATACTCGCGCGGATGAAACGAATGATACTTTTCCTGAAATTCAATCAACTTGCGTTCGAAGTCGCCGTCATCCTTAAAACTTAACCCGCACTCAGCCGAAAGGTACGGCGCACTGACGGTCTCATCCTCGAATCGCTTGTCCTGATACTGGAAAAATCCGCGATTCCAAACGAGCGTTGGCACATCCGCCATCCAAGCTTCATGCAAAGCAATTCCTTGGCTCTCGTGCGTAGAGAGATACACTAGCATGCGAGCCTTCTTTAAAAGGCGAAAATACTCCTCTTGTCGAAACTGGCCGTAGTGCGAAACAACAATCGGCAGTTTATATGTCCAGAGAATTTCAATGAGCTTATTGAATAATTTCTCATCAGCATTCTTTGAATACACAATACAAACTCCATTTGAGTCGCGATTACCACCAAGGTCATCGACGCCCGATGCCCACACAACCGCCTTTGAATCGAAAAGTTGATCAAAAGTAAGCCACCACTTCTTGTTCCACTCCGACGGAACAACCACCCTATCAATCAATGGGCTCTTAATAAGATTGTCCTCATCGGTTGGAGCAACAACAATATTCGGGCCAGCAACGATTGTCTTAATAAAGCCCTTTCTCTTCTGTTCAAGTGCAAAGCGAAGAGTATTCACACCAGCGATGACCCCGACTACGGGCGTCACCTGATGTTTCCAGGGGTCAGAACGATAGGCAACTTGAATATCAGAAAGACCTTTCTTTAAGCTCTCAAAAACGCTTTGCGGGCCACCAATCGTTCGATAGTTAGGATTTCGCGTCAAAGCAAAAAGAATATTTTTAATATATTCCTTGCTTCGAAAAAGTATTACTTCGTGAACATTCGAAAGCGATAGCGGAACGTCGCAGAGTATAGTCAACACACGACTTGGCGCGGCTCCATAGAGCTCATCACGATAATGCGGACCAGCTGCCAATGCGCCAAAAACTTTTTTCAAAAGAGAATCAATCGCATATGCTGCCTTTGCATAGAGCGGTTCCTTGCCCGACCGAAGTGAACGAACCTCAACGAAAGGAACTCCAAGATTCACCGCCAGTAGTCCATCAGTCAAAAATTTATCTCCGATGACAAGCACCGGCTTAGTAGCAGCGGTGATAATTGGCAGAACCGAAATTTTGAGCGGCTTCTTGAACTCAGTTGGAAAGAAGGTCACGCCCAACCCTTGCGCGATGGCACGATTGCGCTCGCTCTGATGCGAGAATCCATTCGAGACGAGATAGATTTGATTACCTTGTTCAACTAATTGCCGAACCACCTTCGACGTCTGTATATCAACGGTTTCTGCGTCGTCAGCCAAAAGCGTGCCGTCAATATCCAAAATAATGATTGATTGCTTAATCGGTGCAACACGTAATTCGGCGAAGTATGGAATGGACATAGGGCTATTTCTTAAACATAAAAACCAGAACAATTCCGGCCACGATAAAAGCATATCCGACAAGCTGGGGAACGCTCACCTGCTCCTTAAGTGCAATCACGGCATAGCCATTAATAATCAATAGACTCATAACCACCATCACTGGATACGCGACAGAGATAGGGACGCTCTTCAGTGCCATAAAATAGAAGACAGCATTCAGGGCGAAGAAGAAAAGGCCCACAAGAGCGATGGCGTTATGACTAATCAGCTGCCCAAGAGAGAGGCCTTGGTAACTCACCCCCTTTAACGCACCAATCTTCAAAAGAATATTAGCGGTGGCATTCAGGATGAAAGCGATAGCGAGAAAGGCGTAGTGCATATAGGTAGTATAGTGCTTTTTAGAAAAAAAGCTTAGCGAGGCCAAGAACACCCTGCTTCCAAGGCAGCCGATGCGTGACACCAGATTCTCCCTCAAACTGCGTGCGATGTGCGAGATACCAGTCGTAATTTCGCAGTAAGGCATCGGTATTTGAATACTGTGGCTTATAACCAAGCACTCGCTCTGCCTTTTCAATTGACACAAATGAATCCTTTGAAGCTGTCTCATATACCCATTTATACACAGGTGCCAACCGGAACCAGTCGAGAATCCGCAGCGGCCAGATAAGTAGCTGTGCTGGAAAACCAATCACGCGCTTCCCGTAGCCCGCCCGCATAAGCACCGCCTGATACTCCTCACCCATCGTCTTGAAATCCTTTGCGCCGATATTAAACGTGTCATTTACCACTTCATCGCCTTTAGTCATCGTTAAATAAATCGCCTGGCATAAGTCTTCAACGTCAAGTAATTGATAGCGATTTCTACCGTTGCCAATCATCGGAAAGTTATGCCCGGTAGCAGCCCAATCGTAAAGCAGGACGAAGATACCCAATCTCTCGGGACCAATGAAAGACTTAGGACGCAGTACAGGAACACACATCCCCTTTTGACGGAACTCCTCGCAAATACCCTCGGCGGCAACCTTGGCGACGCCATACGGGCCAACGCCGTCGAGCGTATCCGTTTCAAGAAGTGGGTGATGGTCTGGAATTCCATATACCGCCGTAGTTGAAATATGCACCACGCGCTTAATGCCAGCGTCTGCAGCACAAGAAAGAACCATACGCGTCCCATCTATGCCCGTAGTAAGAATCTCCCGCTTAGGATACAAAGGAAGCGCCATCGCTGCATGCACAACAACATCGACGCCCTGCATCGCCTTTTCCACGTCACCGCGACTTCGGACATCACCAATAATCGCCTCTACCTGGCTTACCTCAGGATACTTAAATGGAGCGATGTCGAGCGAGCGAATATCATACTCGCCAGTTCTGAGCAAGAAACGAATGAGATTGATACCCAAAAATCCGGACCCGCCAGTCACTAACACTTTTTTCTTAAGCATAAAGAGTGAAATACATAAATACTATCCAGCCAATTGCACTAACGAATATCCAAAAATCAGAAAAGATTACTTTTTCGGGCTGCTCAATTTCTTTGCTGGTTGAGCTCAGGTAGAGATAGCGGAAAACGCCAAGCAAAACAAAGAAGATAGAGTACACCGCCATGTGCGAATTAAGGACAGTGACGGTATATACGCTGTAGACCACAAGCAACATGACGATGGACATCAAAAGCGTTCCCTGTAAAAACTCAGGAGTGTAGGCAGATAAGACCTCTCTGCCGAAGCCATCCGTTGCAGCCAGCTCAGCCTTTCTCTTGCCGGCGACTAAGAACAAGGAGACGAAAATAGTTGCAAGCAAGAGCCAGCCCGAAACAGGCACACTAACAGCAATTGCACCAGCGGAAACACGCAGAACATAAAATCCAGCAACCATTAGAATATCCAGAACGGCGACTCGTTTAAAATAAAACGAATAGGCCACGTTAGCCACAAAATACAAACCGATTGCCGGTAAAATAATCGGCACAAAGTGTTGAGTCGTGTAAGCGGCAGCCGCCAGGAGAATCGCAACCATACCCCAGGCTCGCTGCACTGGTACCGTACCAGCGGCAATAGCGCGAAGCTTCTTCCGAGGATGCATCCGGTCGTGCGGAGCATCAACAATGTCGTTCATCACGTAAACTGCCGAGGCGATAGAGCAGAAAGCCAAAAAAGCATAGGCAGCCTGCGTAAGCTGCTCCGGCACAAAAAGCCCGTGAGCGAAAACAAGAGGTACGAAAACAAAGAAGTTCTTTATCCAATTGTGTGGTCGAAGCAGCAAGAGATAAGGCATGGGAATAAATAATTAGCCGACTTTATCTTTCTTAGTCATAACGGCGATATGAATATTTCCAGCGAAGAGGCTCCGTTCTACACACCATTTATCGATGCTATCTACCAAGCGACCTAGCTTTCTCAATCTACCAAGATAAGTGAAGTGCCAAGTGGAAAATGCTCCAAGCCTCTTGAAATAAAGCAGATTGATGTCATGGCGAGTATAGAAAGAACGATAATCATCGGCTGAAGAAATTGCTTCGAATGGAGAAAACTTATGATTATTAACAATTGCTTCGGCGGCCTCCCATTTGAACGGAATCACGAAAAGCATACCAAGCTCCTTTAAGAATTTAGAGAAATTATTTTTGCCGAGAAAAAAATAAAATAGCGATTGAGGTATATTCTGCAAAAGCGTATACAAAAAAGCGTCAACAATAAACTGTCGGGGCTGCCGTATCCAATTATCATCAACAATAAGAACCCCGTTCGGCCTTAGAAGTTTTTCAAACGCAAAAGTTATCGTCTTTAGGGGGTCAACAAGATGGTGAAGCGTGCCTCTGGTCACAATACAATC
>CAZLKS010000010.1:19886-29368 GCA_964560145.1 uncultured Candidatus Saccharibacteria bacterium
TGAAGGCATTGTGCCAAAATACTCCAAGCCGCGAGACTCGCTTCATATGCGCACTAAGCCCATCGTATACGAGCTTCTCGAGATTAATCTTCTTATTTGCCATCCGCTCGATATCTATCTCATTTATGAAATTCTCAAAAACTTTTGCTGGCGCCGAAAAAAGATCGGTATTACATTGACGTAGATAAAGTGGCACCACCTTAAGCGCAAGCTCAATATGCATACCGTGACTTTTGCCGGTACGACGACTTTTTTCGATTAAACAATAACCGTGCGGTCTTTCAATTATTTTTTCGAAAAATGAAAAATCTTGTAGCAAACAGCGTGGCTCAAAATGCACTATTGTTTGGTAATCCTGAAAAGATACTACTCTTGCTGCCGCCCGCCATGCGATGACACCTCCGCACCCTTTATTTTTGCTCGGCAAGTCATTATCGAAAAAATAAACTTTTTTTGTTCGCGGCAACTGAGCGATTTGTGCAACAATTCGAGGATCAATCGCAGACTCATCCTGAATCGTGTTGTCTACGATGACAGCATCGAATTCCGGATATTTTTCCATGAGCTGCTGGACACGCATGAGCCCAATAATATATTGAGCGACCCGAAAATCACCAAATGAAGTGTGGTGGTTTTGATGTGGTGCAAATGCGGTAACGAGCAGGATAAGATTACGCGATTGAGTATTCATATTTTTATGGACCTTCTTGTGGCCACTCACGCCATGTTATAACGTCGGTGTTCGGATCAATTTTTTTCACATACTCTTTCCACTGCGCATAATGATCCTTATCCTTAAGGATACGTGCACGATACACCTCAGCGTTAATATATTTAGGATTCTTCCATTCCGGATTTTTCTCATCCTTAAAGACACCTAAAATTTCATGCACGGCGCCATCAATATCGTGACGTTTCTCAAGATCAAGCTCTTTAATGGCGCGACTGCAGTCTACCTGATAACTTCGTGCGTCATCTTCGTTTTTTACATCAATTTCGGCGCTGATACCTTTTTCAGTCAGAGTTGCCTGAACCGTTTTTGCAATATCAAGAATGGTGTAATTTCCGGTTGCGACGTTGTAGATACCGCTCGCATCAGGTCGTTCGAGTATGTTTGCATACACACGAGCAAGGTCATTAATGTGAATAAGGGGTCGCCAAAGATCTGGATTGTTTACCGTTATTTTATGATCCAAAACTCCGTATTTGGTCATCGTATTCACGACGAGATCAAACCGCATTCGAGGAGCGGCACCGTATACCGTCGCCTGTCGTAAGATAACTGGATTAAAATTTGAATCCCGAGCTGACATAATCGCGAATTCAGACTGAACTTTGGATATGCCATACGGAAATGTTGGAGCAAGAGCCGAAGATTCGTCCATTATCTTCTTATCAGAAAATCCATAGACCGAACAGGTTCCCGCGAATATAAAACGCTTAACTCCTGCTTTTTTGCAAAGATAGACTAGTAATGATGTAAGTGCAGTATTTTGAATAAAATTATCGCGTGGGCGGAAGTTCGCCATTGGATCATTCGAAAGACCGGCAAGATGAATAACCGCATCGATACCCTCAAGAAACTTTGGGTCGATTTCAAGTGCGTCCATTTCATGAAACTCAATCTGATCAAGAACGTGCTTGATATTATTTCCGAAAGATAACTTATCAATCACTACCACTTGGTGCCCCCGAGCTACCAGGAGCGGAACTACGACCGAACCAATGTACCCAGCCCCGCCAGTTACTAGTACTTTCATATTTTATTTTTGAAGCCACTTAGAAAAGTCATAATCGGCGTAATCACCGTTAAAATTATCTTGTCTATCTGGGTGCCATGCTGGATCACATAAGTTCATAACGATTGCAATTTCAGTACCGATATTGATGTGTGCCTGCGGCGTACCCGCAGGAATTTCTAACGTTTGCGGCTTGGCAGCGTCAAGAATGAATTCTTGATAGCCAGTATCAGTTTTAACAATAAAGACAACTTTGCCAGTTATGACAGTCAGATAACTCCATCTTTCCTTATGCAAATGAGGCCCCTTAATTTCCCCAGCAAAACAATGTGCCAAATAAACCATCGATGGCTCCTTCTGGTAAATTTTATCCCAGTCACGCCAAATTGGCACAAAAATACCATTCTGGTGGCCATCACGCGTATCCTTGGTGGGAATCACTTGCAAGTCAATAAGTCGTATATTCATAGAGTATAGTTTACCAGCCTTTTTTAATGGTGTCACAAATGTATTTTATGTCCTTCGACGTAACCCAAAACCCTAGTGGTAAGTTAATGTATTCTTGAGAGAAAGTATCGAGAGCTGGCAGTGGCGTCGTGAATGACTCGAAAAGGGTAAACTGATCATTCCGTTCGTGCACAATGCCGCAGCCAATTCCCGCCTCAGCCATTTTTTTAATAAAATCATCACGACGTTTAACACGCACCGTAAAGACGTAGGGAGCGGAGGTCGCGCCGACATTTTCCGTTAGCAAAGTCAGATCAGTCACACCGGTAAGTTCGTGGTTGTACTGGGCTAGATTGTTCTGTATCTTCTTAATCGTATCAGGAAGCTCGACCATTTGTACCAGGCCGATTGAGGCGCTGATGTCGTTCATACCAAACCGCCAGCCGAGTTCTTTAACATCGAATCCTAACGTGGTTGGAGTGCGTTTGGCGAAACGATCATTGCCATGATTACGCATCAAAATTGCACGCTGTCTCATCGCGCCATCTTTAACACACAGAGCACCACCATCACCAGTCGTGATTTGTTTGACCGCCTGAAATGAAAGAACAGTAAAAGGTGCGTGATTACCAACCGGTTTTCCATCGTATACACCACCAAGAGCACTGGCAGCATCCTCAATCAACGTAAGACCATTCGCCTCTGCAATCTTCTGCAGAGCGGTAATATCTGCAAGCCGTCCACACCAGTGCGAGTACGTGATCACCTTAGTCTTTTTTGTTACCTTTTTTGCTGCATCTGCGGGGTCGATGTTGCCAGTAGTTGGATTAATGTCTGCCCAGACAATTTTTGCGCCAGTTGAATAAACCGATTCGGTCATCGAGGCACAGGTGAGCGGCGTCATGATTACCTCGTCCCCGGTAGTAACACCAACTAAATGCAACGCCAGTAGCATCGCAGCGGTACCAGAATTGGTGGCAATAGGTGCGACCGGCAGCTGCAGATATTTCTGTAATTCAATTTCAAAAGCATCGGTCTTCTTGCCAGTAGCTATCATGCCGGAATGCAATGTTTCCAAAACTGCAGCGTCTACAGCAGTCGGCATATGAACCTTCATTAATGGAATGTTTCGGTTGGTCATATTAAGAACAGTGTTTGTTGACGACTTCAATTATTCGCGAGACGTCAGCGTCTGTAACCCACTCGCCCACTGGAATACAAAGCATCTCCTGATCAAACACTTCAACACCCGTTAGCATGTCGGCTCCAGCGGCACAATTCTTGAAAGCTGTATATGTATCATTGCGACGATGCACCGGCGATGCATCAACACCAATAGCATCTAGGGATTTAATAAGAGTTGCACGATCTCTTACTTTTAACGTAAATAACCAATAAGCCGAATGTGCTTCATACGAAACACTCTGATAGACATCTTTCTTTAAGCCTTTCTCATATTGAGCGGCAATTGCGGCACGACGAGCGAGCAAACCCGGCAAATCTTCGAGTTGGGCTAGGCCAATCGAAGCAGCAATATCATTCATGTGAAACTTGTAGCCCGATTCAAGCAAATCGTCATCCCAGGCACGGCCTGGCTTGGCTCTATCAATGCCGAACCAGCGTAGGCGTTTGGCACGCAGCCAATCGCTCTCGCGAGCAAAGGTCAACATGCCGCCGTCACCAGTAGTAATGTGTTTAATCGCTTGGAATGAAAAGCAGGTGAAGTCTGATCCAGTTGCACCTACCTTGCGGTCCTTGTAAGTCGCACCAAGAGCGTGCGATGCATCTTCGATTAATAGAGCACGACCACCGATTGCCTTCTTAAGCCCATCAACGTCTATCGGCATACCGCCCCAGTTAACGCCAATAACCGCTTTAACCTTATTGCCGAACTTATCGAGCAGTCGACCAACGCTGGCTGGGTCAATATTACCAGAAGCTGAATCAACATCTGCCCAAAGCAGCTGGGCACCAAAATGCGGAATACTTATATTAGTCGCGGGCGACGTTATTGGCGTGGTAATTACCATGTCGCCCGGTCCGATTTCACACAAACGCAGAGCTAAATGCAGAGCAGAGGTACCAGAGTTGAGAACGGCTGCGTAAGGCGATCCAACGAATTCGGCCATTTTCTTTTCGAACTCCGCGGCACGAGGACCTTCAGCATACATACCACTTCTCATCGTTTCTTCAAGGAAACGAGTATGTGGCGGCTGGTGAACTTTGAATAGTTTAACGCGGTCTGCCATATGACTATTTTCCTTTGGTTATTTTTTTCTGATTGCGAATACGGTCGTTGCTTTTAAGCAAATCGGCGATGAATTCCGGGCGGTAGCCAACTTTCTCCGCGGCTTTCACGATGGCATTAATATCTTTTGGCAAGCATTTTCCTTCGAATCCACGCTTCTCTGGATACACAAAGGTAAAAAATCTGCTCATGCGTGGATCGGCGAGATAACCTTCACGAACGGCGTTATAGTCAGCACCAAAAGCCTGACAGATGTTGTAAAATTCGTTTGCAAAAATCACCGTTGTCCCGATTGAGGTGTTTTCCATATACTTCACGATTTCAGCCTCGAGAGCTCGCATCTGGTGAATCTTCACGCTGGCGTTATACACAGTCTTATAGACCTCAATTGCCAGCATCCTCCCTTTCTCTCGACCGCCAAGCACCATGAATGGCGTCATGCTTTCATTAAGTAATGGATGAGCTGTTGTTTCGCCGATATACTCTGGCTGAAAGACGATCTCTCCTTTGAACTTCTTCTGAAGCTTATCAGTTGTGCCAGGAGCAATAGTAGAGCGAATAATGGCGAGCGGCGTCTTGAGCCAACCGAATGTCGCTTCAACAATTGAGGTGTCGCATGAGCCGTCCGGTAGCATATTGGTTGGTACGCACACAAAAGCCACGTCACAGGCATTTACCTCTTGCTTAGTTGTTTTGAGCTCGCTAACAAAAGGATCATAAACAATAGCCTCTGGAAACATCCGCTTCATCGCCTTACCAACGAAACCATATCCGACAATTGCTATTTTCATATGTATATAGTTATTAATTATAACAAGATAGTGCGATTTCGATTAGCTAGATCATTCTCCTTATAATCCATCTGATCAATCGAGGCGTAGTCATATTCTTTGATTCGGTAGTTTTTCCAATCGGCAAACTGCGGACGCTCATAATGGACACAACCAGCAATCGCATCGATACCGACACCAACATCAATAATGACCGCATCAGTATAACGACGAAGCTGATGCAGGACTGCCGTCTTAGCGTGGCCCATTCCGACAAGGAAAATTTTAGCTGAAGAATTCTTTATCTGTTCACCGATCGCAGCCGCGAGTTCATCGGGTCGGTCAGCCGCACCTTTTTGAGGGATGCCTACGTAGTCAGTGAACTTTTCCATACCAAGATACTGCTGGTACGACTTATGCGTCATTAGGTTCTCGGCGAGCTTCATCTTATGTTCATTACCAATAAGGCCGATTTGATTTGGAAACGCACGGAAAATCCAACGCGTCGCTACAAGAGCGTAGATAGCATCGTGCGGAATCGCCGGACCAACCAAATTTTCCCAGAGTGCCTTTGCGTGTCTTGTTTTAATCACGCTCATGCCGTACCAGTCACCTATCTTCAAAAATCGCCGATTGAACTCACGCGTCAAACTGATTGGGTGCGTAATGAAATACCAGAACAAGTGAGCACGAAAACGTAGCTCCGGATTAAACGAAAGCTTATCATTAAGAAATAAACCGAAGCGATAAGGCCGGATATCAATTTGGCTATAAGGAAGGACACTGCCACGCCTCCCTGGCGTAGCACTACCAACTGCCTTCTTTCGTAGGAAATAGAACTCGCCGTCGCTTACACGCAAAATTGTCGCACCGCCAGTTTGGACTGTGCTGACGATATATTTCGTAAGGCTCAAAAAACGCTCCTGGAAACTTTTGCCAAGTACAAGTTTTGGTGTCTGTGCCGTGTCAGTACAACCAAAAATTTGATATTTCGGAGAATATTTTGGATGTCGACGAACATAGACCACAATATTTTCAGCCCACCATGGGTGACCGTATGGACTAATAAGAGCTCGTAATGCCCGTCGTAACCCACGAGTTGCCTGCGGCATCGCAATAAAGCCGCGTTTCTCAACCTGCTCACGAATATAATTCACTGATCGCGGATTAAAGTGTTGTTCACCCGAATGTGGTGACCAACTAAGCACTAGCACGTGCTTTGTCATCTGCGTCAGAGTATCGAGAAATTGTCCCTCGAATTCTGGCTCGATATGCTCACCGACTTCAGTACAATTCACAACGTCCCACTGTTTGCCCTTAGTAAAGGGGGTGCGCAGGTCGGTGATGATTATTGAATCCTTAACAAGCGGATTGGCGTGATTCTTTGCCCATTCAAAGCCGTCAAAGCCAGTAATCGCTAAATGAGGAAATTCTTTTTTTATCGAGGCAAGTACTCCACCATTTGAACAGCCGACATCAGCGGAGCTCTCGAATTGGCGAAAATCAAGAATGGCTGCGAGTGATTTACGATAGAGTGCATAATAAGCTTGGTTGCGATCATATTCAACCTCTGAGTAAATATGTTCGATTCCATGTGGTGCATGCATAGTTTTATAGAATATAGTTTTTAAAATTACCAAATACCTTGCGGATAATTAGCCAGTCTTCTTCATCAAAAAAACCAAATATTTTATAACAACTAACGAACATGCCAAGTTCGACTGCACCAAAGATGATTACACCAAAGAAGCTGTGGATGAGCGGAACGAATACAAAAGTGCCAACTAGATACATGACTATGCCAGTTAAGCATAATTTAAGCATCAACCAGCCATAAAACGTCGCGGTGTCAGTTATGCCGAGGAAATGTTTCTCGGAGTAGTAAATCATAAAAGGTAGCGGCGCCAAACTGGCGAGATAAGCCCAAGCAGCACCAACGACGCCGTAGAGTGGCAGCAACCAAAGAAGCAGTATTAGATTGAGCAAAAACATGCTTGTCGTAAAGATTGCTAACTGCTTCACTTTCCCAAGGCCAAGCAGAAAATGACTGAGTACCGTAAACAGTGCAAGCAAAAAATACGTGATTGCCAAAATATATAACGGTGTCAGGCTTTCCCGTAAAAAGTCGGGGCCAACCCAATGCAGTAAAATCTGCGAACCAAAGATAATAACGGCGGAAAGCAATGCGAAAGCGATAATACCGGTAAGTCGCGTGGTCTTGCGATAGATATCTCGTAATCGCACGTGGTCGCCACTAGCAATCAAGCTAGACGAAACAGGAAAGAAAATACTAGTCATACTACCGACACCACCCTGTATTTTTTGCCCAATAGTCCCAGGAATGCTATAGAAGGATACGGCCGCCGGACCAGAAAATATACTAATGAGAACCTTGTCGAGCTGAAACAAGAAGATAGAAGCAGAATCATGCAAATAGACATAAAGATTCATCTTCACGTAGGGCATGAAGTGGTGCTGCGAAAAACGCGGATGCAGTACGATACCTGGCAAGACATGCCGAAGCATTAGATAGAAGCCAATAAGCAAAGCAACATTCACTGCTAATTGCACAGTCATGAGTGCTGGCACATCAAAACCAGCATACACGAGTATAATCATAGCGACATTAAGAACAATCTGCCCAGCAAGATACATTTTTGTATACAAATCTAACCTGTGTGCTCCAGCAAGAGCGCTAGTGAACGCAGAACTAATGACACCAAAAAAGTAAGTACACCCAGCGAGCAAGAATACGCTACGAGCTGCAGACTGATTAACGACGGGAATCCTGAGTAGGTCTAGCCCAAAAATGGCTATCGCAATAGCAATGATTAGCCCTATTAGCCCGATGCCTGCCAAAAGCACTACCGTAGATCCGATTACTTCACCGACACCTTCCGTCTTCTGAGTACCGATATATTCTGAGGTTACCTTGCCAGCGCCATACGCCAAGCCAAAGGTAAAAAGGCTGAAAAAGCCAGTAATAGTTGTTGCGAGAATGAATAATCCGTACTTATCAATTCCTAATGAATTAATAATGATTGGAGTTAAAAAAATGGTGAACAGGATTGGCACCAAATACGACAAGAAGCCGTAAAGAGAATTTTTGATGGTTTGTTGCTGAAGTGAAGCCATGGAATTACCAGCTCTCTAGAGTAGCCTTCGTTTTGGCTTTTATTTTTGCATACACCTGCTCAGCGTCTTGTTCGAGCTCTGGCGAAACAACGCGCAAAATTTCTTTACCAAGAAAACGATACTGTCCGCCAAGCTTATGGGCTTTGATGATACCTTTTTTTAAAAGACGCTTAATCGTGCTATTTGAAATTTTCAAAAGTTCCTGCGTTTCTTCCGTTGTATAGACACTGTTTGGTTCAATCGGTTTCATATAAGCATCTTACCCGATAGGTCAAAACGGGTCAATTCAGCTCATTCACAGGTATTTGACTTTTATTGTTGATAGTGTTAAAATATATGCAGAACTACCAGGAGGATACATCATGAAACCATGGGAAGTTTATCCCGACCTCTGCCGTACCGTGCGAGCAACACATGTGAGCGCGGGCATGGAGAGCGGCGATCACTCGTTCGACCACGCTCTGCGCGTTGCACACATGGCGGCTCGCCTTCTCGATTCACCAAGAGGTCAACAACTGGTGATCGCGGCTGGTCTCTGTCACAACGCCGATCGGATCGTACAGAAGATGGGCGTTGGCCGCAGTGCCGCAACCAACGAAGCAGTTCGCGTTCTCGTCGAGGAGTGGCTGACTTCCACAACCATCAACAACGCAGACCGGCCGCTGATCGTGAATGCAGTACTCGGGCACTGTGGTGCCAACTGCAGCACCGACCACGATGTACTGCGAGCACTGCGTGATGGCGATCGCATCGTGAACATTCAACCGGATGTCGTGATGCGAGCTGCCAAGCAGGATGTCCCACCCGTGGATGTGGTCAACCTGCTCGGTGACCCGAACGCCTCGTACTTCAGGCCCGGCTCGGTACTCTGGGACCTGTGGTACATGGCCACGAAGTGGGACCCTGGCCATCCGGATCACGATCCGAAGTACATGCTCACCATGCCGAAAGCGGTCGAGATCGGTCAACCCTACTTCCTGCAACTCAGAGCATACGTCCAGTCGGTGCTGGACGATCGACAGAGTTGCGGTCTGGTTCCCTACCCCAACATGGGGTGACCAAACCGCCCAACGCGCGAACCTAGCCCGATGACACTGCCCGAAGGGCCTTCATCGGGCTTTGTCATTTTCAGTTGACCAATTC
>CAZLKS010000011.1:0-22205 GCA_964560145.1 uncultured Candidatus Saccharibacteria bacterium
TCGCCTTTTTAAAAGCAGTAATAACCTTTATCGAACCTTTGGTTGGGTGCGAAAACTATTAGAAGATCAGGGAATCAACGTTGATACGATCGTAACTCGTTGGAACAGTTTAAGAACTGATTATGGCAGAATTCCGATTGCTCTTCACAAAAATCAGAAAATGAATTAAAATATCAACAACCAAAAAGCCCTCTTAGCTTAGTGGTAAAGCAGGAGCCTCTTAAGCTCTTGACCATGGTTCGATTCCATGAGGGGGCACATGCTGGCTAATAGCAAATGGCGTATGGCAAACACGAGAGCACATTACGTGGAACCCATATCCCGCTACGCCCTTGGTTATGCTAAACATTATTACGCTCGACACATTACTGGCCGCAGTTAAAAGTGTACCGCCAAAATTGCGGCTCAGTCTTGAGAAGTTGGGCATTAAAACGGTTCGCGACCTCCTCTGGCACTTCCCCGCCCGCTACGAAGACTTTTCAAAAATAACTAAAATCGCCGACCTCAAGCCGGGGGCGATGGTAACTATTCGGGGAGAGGTTCGCAAAATCACCATCCGTCGTGCCTGGAAGTCCTTTATGCCAATTACCGAAGTTCTCGTGACCGATGAAACGGGCGGGATTACGCTCGTCTGGTTCAACCAACCATTCATCGGAAAAGCGTTATCTGAAGGCTCTCAGGTGAACTTCGCTGGAAAAGTATTCGCAAATAAAACAGGTCTTCACCTTTCAAATCCAAGCTACGAAGTCATAAAAGGCACTTCGGTCACGACCCACACCGCCGGCCTCATTCCCGTCTACCCGGAAACGCGTGGTCTCACCAGCAAAGGCATTCGGTTCTTGGTGAAACAATTTTTGGACATCATCCCACACATTGAAGATTTCTTGCCGGAGTCTGTATTAACTGAACACCAACTACCAAACGTTGACTACGCACTCCGCCACGTTCATTTCCCGAAAAATCAAGAACAAGTGACCCGCTCGCGCACCCGTTTTGCATTTGAATACGTCTTTTTATTGCAGCTAAATAACCTACGCAGTCGTGCCGCACTTGCCCGCGAACACGCACCCGCCCTAAGCGTCACGGCGTCGGAACGAGATGCGATTCTCGCACTGCTTCCGTTTGAACTCACCGAATCACAGCGGTTGAGCGTTGACGAAATTCTCGCTGACCTCGGCAAGCCGAATCCGATGAACCGATTGCTTCAAGGAGACGTTGGCAGTGGTAAAACAGCCGTTGCAGCTATCGCAGCTGTTGTCGCCGCCGGCAAAGGGTATCAAACAGTTTTCATGGCTCCGACAGAGGTACTCGCCCGCCAGCATTACCAAACACTCACCGGCGTTTTCAAGCATTTCAGTAGCGGCATCGCACTCATTACCGGAAGCGAAGCTCGCGTCTACTACGATAAACACCTAGAGGAAAAAATCTCCAAGACTAAGCTCATTCAGGAAATTGAAGCTGGCAAAATCAGTATCATCATCGGAACTCATGCCCTTATCGCTAAAGAATCCACTCCGAAAACGAAATCCAAAAAATCCACCTCTCTCAAAATAAAGTTCCCAAAACTCGGGCTGGTAATTATCGACGAACAGCACCGCTTCGGCGTTAGCCAACGAGCCGCTCTGTCTGCAACCCCGTCTGGCCGTAAACCGTCAGCCGTAAACCGTCAGCTGCCTCATTTCTTAAGCATGAGTGCAACGCCAATCCCTCGTACACTGTCGCTCGCAATATTCGGCGACCTCGATGTCTCAACAATCAATGAGCTACCAAAAGGACGCAAGCAAATCATTACTAAAATCGTTGACCCCATCAACCGTCCGAAAGCTTACGGTTTCATCAAACAACAAATACAGTCTGGCCGACAAGCTTTCTTTATATATCCACGCATAGAACCCGCGCTCGAAGCCGGCAGCGACTCATTGTTTACCGCAGCTAACGAAAAAGTTAGTGGCACTAAAACTCCAGTCTGGAATGAGGCAAAGGCCGTCAAAGCTGAGTACGAACGTCTTTCAACAAAGGTTTTCCCTGACCTACGCGTGGCGATGCTGCACGGAAAGATGAAGGCGGCAGAAAAAGCCAAAGTCATGGGCGATTTCAAAGCAGGCAAAACTGATATTCTCGTCTCCACTTCAGTCATCGAGGTTGGTGTCGACGTTCCAAATTCAACCATTATGGTCATCGAAGGCGCTGAGCACTTTGGTCTTGCCCAGCTCTATCAGTTCCGCGGACGCGTTGGGCGTGGCGAACACCAGTCTTTCTGCTTCCTCTTTACCGACTCAAACAGCGAAACAACCGCCGCTCGTCTAAACGCACTCATCGAAGCTAAAAATGGTTTTGAACTGGCCGAAAAAGACTTGGAGCTTCGTGGTCCGGGGCAGTTCCTCGGCGAAAAGCAAACCGGCATGCCCGACTCAGCCATGCAGTCACTGAACAACATCCAGCTCGTCAAAGCCGCCCGGGATAGCGCGCAAAGAGTGCTCGGTACAGATCCAGAACTGAAAGCGTATCCCCTACTCGCTGAAAAAATTGAATCACTCTCCCGCCAAGTTCACATGGAATAAGACCGGAGAACGAAGCCCGGAAAGCAATAGGTTCGACTTCACCTCAAGAAGTCGAACCTAGAAGGGCGCTGGGGTTTGTTCGGTGGGATAGATTTCCACCGTGATGCCACGTACTGTAACGCGTACGATGCGAAGCCGAGGCAGAGCCGCGGTTCGCGTGCGATACGCCGGTAGCGGCATCGGTACGGGCCACTCAGGAAGCTCGCCGATGAGCTCCTCGAGCTCGACTTGACGCTGTTGGTAACGATCTCTTCTGACTTGCGTGAGTGCCATCTGCTTGTGATGCGGCAGCAGCGACCGCCGTGCGAGCGAATGGGAAAGAATCTCCCATGCGACTGACTTGCGGAAGTTGCCGCGATGATACGGCCTCTTCGCGAGCACCATGTCGACGAATCGTCCGAGATGGTACAACTCATCCGACAGGCACTCACGCTCAATCGCGAACATGTCAGCGATGAGGAATTCATCGCTCCGATCGACCTTGATGCGGATGCCGCGGTCGACCGGCTTCTTCCGTGCATGGCTCTCGCTGTAGCCACGACGACGCAGGAACACATTCGGGAACGGAAGCCAGAACTGCCGCTCACGCCACTTGCCCACCCGTTCATCAACCAGTTGCTGCAGGAAAGAGAAGAGACTCGGAGCGCATGCTCGGTACTGGTCCGCCGTGAGCTTAAACCAGTGATGCCGCTCAGACCTGTGCCTAGTCGCCGAGTACGGACGGTTCCTCTCAAAACCGACCTCGAGAAGCGAGGCCTGTTTGTAAAGCCGGCCATCTTGCTCCGCGGGGCCAAGCACGGTGACCACCTTGAGATCACGCTTTGGCTTGTATTCCACGGTGACGCTAGACTCCGGTCCAAGAGTCATCACGCAGGCCGCCGCTTTTTCCATGCGACGCGCCTGCATATCGATCCAGATCGCTGCCGGCGTTCGAGGTGCTGACCGAGGATTCATCCCCGGCCGAAGAGGTGAAGTCACATTGACCTGCCCTTCAGTATGGGGATGGAGAAACCAAAGGAATCCTAGCCTTTCGCCGGAATAAAAACAATATTCAATGGATTCCTAAAATTGAATCCCAAGCAGACCATTCAGTGAGAAGAAGCCATTCCCGAGAGTCGAAAGCAGGAGTAACGAGACAATCAAAATAAGATCCAGCTCAAGGTGGCCGAAGAATCCGGCGTTTTTCTTGAAGTTATAAGCAAACGCAACCATCATGTTTATAACAAGAGTCAGGGCAACTGGCTGCGTGAAAAGCCCAACCAAGATGAATAACCCGCCGAGAAGTTCGGCGCAAGTAACCACAGATGCCCAAAACCAGCCCGGATAGAAGCCTTCGCCACCCATCCATTTAACAGTTCCCGCAAAATTACTCGCTTTTCGCCATCCGTGTGCGATAAAAATGAGGCCGAGTGCCAACCGCATAACCAGAATCGCCCAATCCCCCTGTGCTAATAATATCTGCATAGTTAAAATGTAAGTTAATTTGTTCCATCGCTATACCCGTTTGTCATCCCGGGTCACAATACGAAACCCTTCTTAATTCCTTGTAATCATAGCAAAAACGCGGTATTTTATATAGACTGTATTTGTACAGAAGTGGTCTACTGGCTCCCATCGTCTAGTGGTCAGGACATGTGGTTTTCATCCACAAAAGCGGAGTTCGATTCTCCGTGGGAGCGCATCACCAACTGTTAATATCTTTATTGGCATTTATGCCTTACCGAGGCATGCTTTTTGTATATGCCTAAAATATATGCGATCGAAAAATTGCGCGCAATTAAACTACGACAGGAAGGAAAAAGTTATCGCGAAATACAACACGCAACCGGAGTACGCTCGCGGGGAACGCTTTCCCTGTGGTTTCAGGGCATAGAACTAACTCCTGCTATACAGAAAATAATTGACGAGAGAAGGTTGCGCACGGAAAAAAACGTTTTAATATGGAGCAAAGCTCGCAGCGAGCGGATTCGGCACGAGAATAAAGAAACTTTGAGCCGAAACTCTGATTCAATTGGCAAACTATCAGACCGCGATCTTGCACTGATTGGAGCTGCACTGTATTGGGGTGAGGGTTCTTTACGTGCCAACAAACATGGTTACCATCAGGTAAAATTTTCTAATTCTTCTACGGATGTTATCAGGGTATTTATGTATTTTAGTCGAAAAATCCTAAAAATCGATGAGGCTTCATTTCGTCCTGAGATTCATATATATCCGAATCTGAAAGCGGAAGACGCAATCGCGTTCTGGTCCAAAATAACTTTTTTACCGAAAGAATATTTTCATGCCTATAATTTAGTAAGTGGAGCGAGTAAGGGTAAGCGCCCATTCAATTTCCTCCCCTACGGCACGCTGCAAATTCGTATCAACGGACGCCAAAACTTCTATAGAATTCGCGGCTACATCGATGGTATCATTAAAGGAATAAACTAAGATTCATTCACAGCGAGAGCCACTTTGAATACTATGGAAATCCCCCGCCCAGAATCAAGACAGCCCATTCCGCCGCATGCCAAGAAAGTCTTCACTGGCGTTATGTTTGATACGTACCAGTGGGAGCAACAAATGTTTGATGGAAGCACTGCGACCTTCGAGAAGTTAAAGCGCCCAGATACTGTTGTCGTTTTTCCTATCATGGATGATGGACGCATTATTCTGACTGAACAGGAACAGCCGGGCAAGACAAGCGGATTCGTCGGTGCAGCTGGTGGACGCGTTGATCACGGCGAAGACCTACTCGCTGCCGCAAAACGTGAGCTTCTTGAAGAAACTGGCTACGCCGCCGATCGCTTCATTGTATGGGATGCACAGCAGCCAGTAGGAAAGATTGACTGGGCAGTGGTCTCCTTTGTGGCAAAAGGAATTAAAAAAGTGTCCGATATGAAACTTGATGCTGGGGAGAGGATTAAGTTAAAACCAGTAACATTTGATGAATTCATCAATATCGCAACCACGATGTACTTTGCTGAGAAAGAAATCGTAATCAAAATCATGGAGGCTAAACTTGACCCAAAAAAGATGGAAGCTTTACGGGCGTTATTCGATCCCCGTGCCTAACAAATAGGTTTCAACTTTATTCCAGAGGAAGTACACTATTCAACTATGAAACTGATATCGTTAAACAGTTGGGGTTGTCGTATTACACAACCTCTTCTCGAGTTTATTCAAGACAATGCCTCTTCGACTGATGTCTTTTGCTTTCAAGAAGTGCTAAAGGATGGAAGCGGAAGAACCATTCGAGATGAATTAAAAAACGGATACGAGGAAATCCAGAAACTACTTCCGAACCACACTGCTTATTTCTCAGAGTATGGCGAAGGCGGATATTATAGTGAAAAATCGAAAGATTTAGACTTTAAGTACGGTATTGCGATTTACGTAAAGAGTTCTTTGAAGCAGTCTTTTGGAGAGGGTATTACTTTGTATGATCTTGCAAAGAAATGGAACGACTATTCAAGCCGCTTTGCTGCAGGTGCAGCAGCCGCAGTTATAGTTGAAGGTTACACCGTCGTAAACGTACATGGGCTTTGGCAGAGCAGCATAAAGAACGACACTGAGGCGAAGATAGAACAGAGTCAAAAGATTCTTGAATTGGCAGAGAAATTCAACGGGAAGAAAATCATCTGTGGAGATTTCAACCTACTCCCTACTACCAAATCAATCCAAATGATTGGTGACAAGTACAAAAATTTGATTCAAGAATATAACATCAAAGATACGCGAGGCGCCTTGTACACCAAAGAAATTCGCTATTCAGATTATGCTTTTACGGATAAGGCCGTCTCCATAAAATCCTTCACTCTGCCAAATATCACTGTCTCCGACCACCTACCGTTAGTCATCGACTTTAGTTGATAGCCAGTATCTTCGACGAACTCCTCTGGTACATACGCTCACGCCGGACAGAATGGCGCCGAAGATGACACAACAAATGCTACACTAAGTAGTGTAGAGATATGTCCAAACAATTCATATTCTTCGGACGGTCATCTTCACTCCTGCTCCTCATTTTTTATAACTTCCTGCTTGCACTGACTGAAATGCTCGCTGGCAGTCTTTGCCTACTCATCACTTTTTTCGCTAAGCACATCGGACTCGTCAACACCATCATACGGGCAGCGAATCAATCAGACTATCTAGACCGATTCGTGGTTTGGTTGCTCGAACACCTAGTCGCACTTCATCTGGACTATCAGTTACTCCTGAATGTCGGACTCGTTTTAATCGGCCTTGGCATATTCAAAGTCTTCGTCGCCATCGGCCTCTGGTTCAAATCGCACAAAATGCGAGTTGTTGCACTCGTTATCTTCGGTAGCCTCTCTCTCTACAGCATTTATCAACTCATCATAAGTTTTTCGTTCTTCGGCGTCTTCGCTCTACTCCTAGACCTCTATATCGTGTACTATTTCTGGCGAGTGCTTCCGAAGCACCTCGAAGACTAACCCACGCACAACTATGAACCCTCTTCATCAACGCACCTTCAATCTTCTGCTCATCGGCATCGGTGCCGGTATCGTCATACTGTCCTTCGGCGTACGATGGTATGTCGACAGCCTTGAAATCAACCGACTCGCTCGTGAAACAACTGCTCGCAACGAATTAAACGCACAACTCTCCGATATTCAATCTAACATCAGTGATTTAGAGCACATCACCGCCACCCTCGTTGCTAATAACAAAGCGGTTGCTAATCAACTCGCTAGCGAACAGGCCAAGAGAATCTCTGCTGAGAATGCTCGAGCGGCAGAATCTGCCGCCGCCCGTGCTCAAATTGTTCAGCTGCAGCAAAATCTCGATGCCGTTAAATCTCCTGACCTAGCCGCAATCATTACCGCTTGGCGACCACGCGTTGCCAATATCCGTTGTCACTGGCCGCTCGTAAACGACCGAGTTGTCGATAGTAGTGGTTCAGGCGTACTGCTCACCAGTGGAACCGCTCCAACCATTTTTACTAATAGACACGTCATCACCTACCAAGGAGTGACTGCCGACCAGTGCACCATAAAATTCCCGGATGACCCGATTGCCAGCGTGATTAAAGAGATTGATATCAACCCATCTCAAGGAACAATCGACTGGGGCAGTATCACCATTCGTCGTCCGTCACCCTACGTTGCCGCCTTAGCGAATGGAACAACTCCGCGCTGCACAAACCGAGCAACCGTCGGTTCTTCAGTCGTTATCCTCGGCTACCCTGCAATTGGTGCACAAAACGACGTCACAGCAACCGAAGGCATCATCTCTGGCTTTGAGGGCAACTACTACATCAGCTCAGCCAAAGTTGAGCAGGGCAACTCCGGCGGAGCAGCCATTCTAGCAAAAGAGAACTGCTATCTCGGCATGCCAACCTTCGTGGACGTTGGGCAACTCGAAACACTGGCCCGCATTTTGGATCAGCGCAGTATCGGCAAATAAAGAGAGAGTGACCAGTAAGCTATCCGAACCCAATCTCGGGACATCATAAGTCCCGAGAGACTTGCGATGTCCCCTGCAGTCTTATTCTGTGCGATAAAAAAATAAAGGCCATGTTTTCTCGCGACCATTCGCTTGCGATGGGCCCGGTCGCGAAAACATGACCTTTATTTTTTATTTCTTTGCCTCTAGAATACGCTGCCGAGCAATCTTTATCGCGGCCTCTCGCGGAGCGTGTCCCCCTTTAGCAGTAAACGCCAACACCTCATTCACGTTCGGCACAATCTTCTCTTCGACGAGCTTGAACATCTTAGCAGCGTCAAAGCCCTTGTATTCAGCATAACTTGAAATAACACCACCGGCGTTAGCGATGATGTCAGGTACGATAAGAACGTCTTTTTTGTGCAGGTGCTTTTCGAACTCCTCTTTCATCGGAATGTTTGCCCCTTCGACGATTATCTTCGCTTTCACACGGTCAACATTACCGCTATCAATAACGTCCGGACTAGCTGCTGGAATCATCACGTCGCATGAGAGCTCATAAATGACATCCCGCGAAAGTTTCTTTGTGCCGTTTCCAGCCGGATAATTGAGCACCGAGCCAGTCTTCGTTTTAGCCGCCAAAAGCTTGGTGTAATCAAGACCGCTCCGATCGTAAATCGTACCGTTGCTGTCAGAAACCGCGACGACTTTTGCACCCCATTCCTGCAAAAACTTATGAGCAAAAACGCCGACGTTGCCATAACCAGCAATAGTAATCTCCGCGCCCTTGAGCGCAATATCCTTGAACTCGAGTGCAACTTTTGTTGAAAGAGCTACACCAAAACCAGTCGAACCAAGCTCATGTGGCAGGCCGCGACGCGTTTTACCATTTTTCTTCGAAGTGTATTTTGCCGGCTTGCCAGTCACCGACTCCCATTCACCATGAGCGTCAGCAAACCACTCCATCTCGCGCTCGGTTGTATTGATGTCTGGTCCAGCAATATAGTACTTCGGTACAAACGGCCGAAGCATTTTCGCAAAACTCTCGATGATAGCCCGCTTTTGTCTTAGAGAAATAGTCTTCGGGTCAACCATGATTCCACTTTTACCACCGCCGAACGGTAATCCCGCTAGAGCATTTTTATAACTCATCGCCCGTGCCAAACGCGAGACCTCGACGGGATTCACCGTTCCCGTCATGCGAATTCCGCCTTTAGCCATACCAAGGTTCAGGTTATCGAGAACGGCCACACCGTGAAACTTCAATTTTGGATCATAGACGCGAATTACATATTCCGGTCCAATGTCGTCAAAAACAATCTCTGGCTGCTCAGGAGTAGGCATAGAGTAAGGGGTTAAAAGTAATAATTTCTCAATTATACCCTCCTCTGGCGACCTTGTACTAATCAAAAAAATGTTTCGGAACTAAGGAGTAATCACGAACAATGCTAATAGAAACGGTAATAATGCGAATGAGTAAAGCAGGGTGACGCACCCCCCTCTGTCATTCTGACGTACTCGGAAGAAACTACCCCCGCAACCGGTTTCTTCGACAAGCTCCCAACTTCACTAAAGCTCCGCCAGGGAAAGCAGGATGACAACTTGCTAGCATTATTCGCGATTACTATGCCAGTTCGTTGACATTCCCCGCTCCCATCAGAACAATGACGTTGTTGTCTTTGGCGTGCTGCTTTACATACTGCTTACCAGTAGTAGCGTCTGGCAAATAGGTGACTCGATTATGAAAGAACTTTGCTCGAGCTGCTAAGTCTCGTCCGTTCACTGGCCCCGCAGTCTCACGAGCTGAAGGATAAATCTCCATGATTCCCACCTCATCGGCGTGCTTAAATGACTGTGCAAAAGGCTCGAGCAGGGCCTGCGTTCTACTAAACATATGCGGCTGGAACACCGCGACGATGCGCCGCTTCGGATACATCGCCCGAACCCCCTCAAGCGTAATGTCTATCGCTGTTGGGTGATGCGCGTAATCATCGATTATGATATAACTCTTGGTCCTCTTGACCGTTTCAAGTCGCCGAGCAATACCTGGAAAAGTTGTAATCGCTTTAAGAATTGCCTCTGGCGAAAGCCCCATAAGCACCGCCACGGCGAAAACAGCCCCACTATTAAGCACATACTGCTTACCAACAAATGAGATACTCCCCTTGTACTGCCTCCCTGCATAGGCAACAGAGAATCGCTGAGCCTGTCGAGAAACGCCCATATCCTTCAACACCACATTGTTTTGTTCGCCAAATCCATAAGCCAACGTTCTAATCTTTTTTGTCCTAGTATAAATACCGAACTGCGCAGCTTGTCGATCATCACCGCAGACCGCCAAAAATCCGTCAGCCGGAATCCGCTTAGTGAACTTTAGAAAAGCCTGTACGTAGTCATGTGGTGTCTTAAAATAATCGGGGTGATCGTAATCAACGCTGGTAATGACCGCGCCAAAATAAGTATATTTCAAAAATGCCTCGCGATACTCATCGGCTTCAATTACGAGCGTATTGCTTTTACCGACACGAGCATTAGCATTCCAAGAATTAACGCGACTACCGATGATAGCGGTCGGATCAACTTTGCACTTGGTTAAAACCCAGGCAAGCATCGCAGAGGTAGTCGACTTGCCATGGCTCCCAGTAACTGCAATCGTTCGATACTCTGCCGTGAGCTGACTCATGACCTCTGGATAAGTAAACGTAGGAGTGCCCGCATGCAACGAAGCCTCTACCTCAACATTGTTCAGTGCCTTTCCGTTATGCAAGTAGGCAGCTGAACTAATGACCGCATCCACTCTCTTCGGAATATTCGCCGTGGAGAACTGCTTCGCGTACTTAATATGCAGCTTTTTTAAAATAGCGTCCGTAAAAAAGTGTGCCGGGCCGTCTGAGCCCGTGATTATAAGTCCTCGTGCTTTGAGAACTTGTGCAAGGGCGGTCATCGCAACGCCCTTGATGCCCACCAAATGTACCTTTTGACCCTTTTCAAACATGCCCATACTCTACAACATTCTCATAAAAAAGCGAAATGGGGCAGCTCTCGCCACCCCAAGTCTGCTCGTGCTTAGCCCGCCTGTCGAATCGGGATAAGCAGATACAGCACCTGCTGTTCGACCAACATCTTGGACCTCCAGGTCGAACGGAACATGTGTTGTGCTTCTGCGGTCCTTTCAACCGCTTCTGCAATAGCGCGCTCGACGATACGTCTCCGAGCAACGGCATCACGCCTGCCGAGATTGTGGATGTAAGCACACCCATACCCCGCCTGCATTGCCAGTCGCTTCTGATAACGGTTGCCGAGCTTGTGCCGCTTCACCTCGAGAACGATGCAGACCCAGCCACCCTCGACTGGGACTCGAACGGTGAAGTCGCAGGTTGCCGACTCTACGACACGTCCCGAGCTGTCACATTCGCTGAAACAGAGTGATTCATGCTGCCACTCCAGTCCGAGGTCATCGAGGATAGAGGCAACGACCTCTTCTTCCCAGGTGACGAACAGGCTGCCGGCGAGATGATTCTCCTCGCCAGTAAGTGCGTCCTGATCTTCTGATTCCTCAGCGACCCGAAGCAGCTCAGCCGTGTACATGTCCAATGGAACCCCCTTGTTGGTGCTACCTTAATAATGACTCATTATCACCTTGCTGTTGAGTGGATAACAAAATGCACTTCCGCCTGCCCCGTGCTATGATAAATAAATCATCGTAAAAATAAATATCGGGCCAGTCTTTCGACTGACCCGATATTTATTTTGCCCTTTTATCCGATTCGAACAAACTTCCGCGGTCCAACCTGCACAACCATCCCCTTCTCAATGGTCAGAACTTCAGCAACGTCAGATTTTTTTATCTCGTTTATGCGAACCCCTCCCTGCTCAACCAATCTTCGAGCTTCACTCTTACTCGAGACTAAATGAGTTGCCACGAGTAAATCGCCAACTGCCATAGTAGACACGCTAATCGCAACCTCTGGCATCACACTTGGCATCTCCCCGCGGCTAAACTGAGACTCCCAAGCTGATTGAGCCTTCTCTGCAAGTTCTTTGGTTGCATAGAGTGCTACAATCTCGCGTGCTAATCGTAACTTCTTTTCCTTAGGATGCACCGGTAGAGCAGCAATTTCCGCATCACTCACGTCCGTACACAACTTAAAGTATTTCTCCACGAGCTCGTCTTTAACCGACATCACCTTGCCAAACATATCATTTGGCTCATCGGTGATATTAATCACGTTCCCCCAACTCGTGCTCATCTTGCGTCCATCAGTGCCCTCGAGCATCTCACCCATCAAAATATCCTGTGCCGGCATACCGAAGTGCTCCTGAATAACACGCCCAGCCTTCAAGTTGAAGAGTTGATCAAAACCGCCAATCTCGACATCTGCCTTCACTGCCACACTATCATATCCCTGCATCAGCGGGTACAGAGTTTCCTCGAGCCCGATTTCGCCGTGCTTCTCTAGTCTCTCGGCAAAATTACGCCGGGCCATCATCTGGTTCATGCTAAAACTCCGCGCAAGGTCAATGAGCTCCATGAAACTCAACTTCTTGAGCCAAGAACTGTTAAATAAAAACTCTGCCTTACGAACATTAAGAATCTTACCTACCTGTTCCTTGTAATGCTTGATGTTCTCAGCGATGCCAGCTTCCGTAAGTCGTGGTCGCTTATCCAACTTGTCAGAGGGGTCACCTATCCGAGCGGTATAGTCGCCAACAATAAAGACTACTTGATGCCCTAGGTCTTGAAATTCGCGGAGTTTCCGCAGAATAATCGCGCGGCCAATATGAATCTTGGAACCGGTTGGGTCAAAACCAAGCTTAACACGCAGCTGTTTGCCTGAGCTCAACTTCTTTTTAAGACTCTCGCGGTCAATTATTTCCGCAACCCCGCGTGTCAGAAGTCGCTCAATCTTTGCGGAGTCAGTATCAATTTTGGGCTTAGTAAACATAGACTCATTCTACAACCCAAGAAGTCTTTAAGCAAAGCCCAGCCCTACTCAGCAATTCGACTGAATAGGACCTACTTACCGGCCTCCTTCCCCTCCGTTCGGCTTGTTTTAATCATCTCGTCGATGAGGCCGTACTCCTTCGCCTCGGCGGCACTCATGTAGTAGTCGCGGTCGGCATCCTTTTCAATCTTCTCAACCTTCTGGCCGGTGTGCTTAGAGAGAATCGTGTTCAACTTTGCCTTCATCTTGAGAATCTGCTTGGCCGTGATTTCAATGTCACTCGCCTGTCCCTCAGCTCCGCCCATCACCTGATGAATGAGAATCTCTGAGTTTGGCAAAGCAAAACGCTTACCCTTAGCACCAGCCGTCAGAATGACTGCCGCCATTGAAGCCGCCATACCAACGCAAATCGTTGAAACTTCAGGCTTAATGAACTGCATCGTATCGTAGATTGCCATACCAGCGACCACAGAACCACCCGGCGAGTTGATGTAGAGCTGAATATCCTTCTTCGGGTCCTCATGGGCCAAGAACAGAAGCTGCGCCACAACCAAATTTGCCACTGCGTCATTGATTGGTCCGCCCAAGAAAATGATGCGGTCCTTGAGTAAACGCGAGTAGATATCGTAGGCGCGCTCGCCGTACTGCGTCTTTTCTAACACCGTCGGAATCAGATACTGATTGTTGATTTCCATATAATTATTTGTTCATTCTTTAGTTGTCATCCCGGAGTACTCATCCGGGATCCATCCCCTGAATTATGAATAGGAACCGGGGATGGATCCCGTGTCATAGCACGGGATGACAGAGGGAGAGCAAAAGCTAGACTTTTGCCTGCGCCTCCAGGAAGCTGAAGATTTTCTGGTTTTGGAGCGTGCCGTAGATGTGGTCGTGCTGCTTTTCAATATCAACCCCTCGCCGAGTCGCCTCAGCACCAATCTCCTCAGCAGTTGGCTCGAGCTTCTCTACCTGAGCAAGCTTATACATAACAAGGTTGGCCGCAACATTAGTCTTGGCGCGCTCACGCAGCTTCTCACGCATTTCCTTAGCCAGCTCCTCCGGTTTCTTGTTGTCTTCAGGCGGAACCATACGCGCAACGTCAGCTACCATGCCATCAAGCGTCCGCTCGATAAGCACCGCTGGAATATCCATCTTTGAACCCTTTGCAATCTCATCGAGAACACGAATGCGAAGCTTCTCAACTTCTTTCTCATTCTTCTCCATCGCCAAGCCCTCTCGAATATTCTTCTTGAGATCATCCACTGTTTTGAAGCTTGGTCCAAGCGTTTGCGCGAAGGCATCATCAAGCGTCGCCAGCTCACGTTCAAAAACACCGCGGATTACTACCGTGAAGTCGAGTTGCTTACCCTGCAGCTTCTTTTGCCAGTAATCACTTGGCGCAACAATGGAGAACTTAACAACTTCATTTTCCTTTTTGCCTTCGAGGTTCTTATCGAATCCAGCAATGAAATTGCTTTCACCGAGAATGAACCGATCATTCTGAAACGAGGCGTGCTCAACTGCGACACCCTCACTCTCAGTCTCAATATCAACCTCAACCAAATCCTTTAATTGTGCACCGCGAGCAACGCGCGTTTCTTTTCCACGAGAGCCGCGAAGCCATTCAATAGTTTTCTCAACTTCTTCGTCAGTTACCACAGACTCTTTCTTTTCCGCAAATATCTTTCCGGCAATCTTTTTATAATCACCAAGTTCAATTTCCGGGAAAAGCGTGAGTGTCGCCTTGTACTTAATTCCCTTTCCTGGTTCGCCATCGGTCACCTCTATCTTCGGCTGATCGATGAAGGTCCAAGTGTTCTCACTCTTGATTTCGTTAAGGCTCCAGCGGATAGCCTCGTTGATTGCTTCGTGAAATATCTCATCGTGATTCAGTGCAGCTGCGACCATTTCTTTTGGTGCAGCACCCTTACGGAATCCTTTGAGCGTCACTTCCGCAGCCGCCTTATCCTCAGCGGCTTGATAATAGCCGCTGAACTCTTTGTCTTCGAGAGAAACGGTAAGCTCGATGAGCGAACCTGGTAGTTTTTTAATATCGTGCTTCATATATATGTTACTTGACGTGGGCAATTAACGGAGCCACGAGCAGCGCCACGATGTTAATAACTTTAATCAGTGGATTAATGGCTGGGCCAGCGGTGTCCTTGTATGGATCACCGACGGTGTCTCCCGTCACGGCAGCTTTGTGCCAATCAGTCCCCTTCGCACCAGCAGCTTCGATGTACTTCTTCGCATTGTCCCAAGCGGCACCACCTGTCGTCATCGAAATACCCAAGAACAAGCCAGAGATGATTGAACCCATAAGCAGTCCACCAAGTGCTGCGCTACCAAGGAGCCAACCAACCAAGATGACTGCGATAATCGGCATAACGGCCGGAACAATCATTTTGCGAAGCGCAGCTTTGGTAACGATATCAACAGCGGCACCATAATTCGGTTTTGCAGTGCGCTCCATAATTCCTGGAATTTCGCGGAACTGGCGGCGGACCTCTTCAACAACTGCGCCAGCAGCTTCACCAACAGCGCGCATCGCCATCGAACCAAACAAGTACGGCAGGGCGCCACCGATAAACAAACCGGCAACAACCATCGGGTCATCCAACTTGAAAACAGTGTTACCAGCATTTGCCGTAAGCTCTTCGACGTATCCAGCGAAGAGAACAACGGCTGCTAAACCAGCAGAGGCAATCGCGTAACCTTTTGTAACGGCTTTCGTGGTGTTACCAACGGCATCGAGCGCATCAGTGATTTTACGAGTTGCAGGATCCATGCCAGCCATCTCGGCAATACCACCGGCGTTATCAGTAATTGGACCAAACGAATCGATAGCAACGATAATACCAGCAACAGAAAGCATTGCTGCGGCCGCGATAGCAATACCAATCGTTCCGAGCAGCGCATACGAACCAAGCATACCAGCGATGATTATCGCGATTGGCAAAGCGGTTGATTCCATACCCACAGCCAGACCCATGATAACGTTTGTACCATGACCAGAACGAGATGCTTCAGCAATCGATACGACAGGGCGGAACTTTTTCGCGGTGTAGTAGTCAGTGACAAGCACCATAAGCACGGTCACCGCCAACCCGATAACACTGCAGAAGAATACAGCCATCGTCGCATCTGGGAAGAACTTCTGAGCAGCGAAATAGAAGAATATAATAGAAGCAACGATTGAACCCGCGAGTCCCTTGTAAAGAGCTCCCATGATTGCATTCTCGTCCTTACCAAGACGAACAAAGAAACCACCAATGAGTGAGGCGAGGACACCAAGACCGCCAATGATAAGCGGGAACCAAATCTGTTCAGAACTAAAAGCAGCGGCGCCGAGCAGCATAGAAGCAGTCAAGGTCACGACGTACGTTTCAAACAAATCCGCAGCCATACCTGCACAGTCACCAACGTTGTCACCAACGTTGTCGGCGATAACCGCCGGATTGCGTTCGTCATCTTCTGGGATACCCGCCTCAACCTTACCAACCAAATCTGCGCCAACATCAGCAGCCTTGGTAAAGATGCCGCCGCCAAGACGGGCAAAGATTGAAATCAAGCTTGAGCCGAATGCCAAACCAACGAGTGATTTAACGTCGTGAGTGTAAGCATAGAAGCCGGCAACAGCAAGCAATCCAAGGGCGCCGACTAAGAAACCGGTGACCGAGCCAGCTTTAAAAGCTAAAGAGAGCGAAGCACCCATCCCCTTGCGGGCAGCCTCGGCACTTTTCGCATTGCTTCGTACGGCGACGTTCATACCGATGTAACCAGCCAAACCGGAGAAAACGGCACCCACCAAAAATGCGATAGCAACCTGCCACCCCAGCAAAAAACCGATGGCCAAGAAAAGTACCGCCGAAACAATACCGATAGTTTTACTCTGGCGATTTAAGTAAGCGTTAGAACCCTCCTGAATAGCTTTCGAGATTTCCTGCATCTTTGCATTACCCGAACTCTGCCGCTTGAGCCAGAGGCCGATGTAAACGCTATACGCTATAGCGAGAACGATTGGTACAAAGACTAATGCATAAATCTGTGACATAGAATTCATGTGATGATTAATTGTGTACTAAATGAGTTTTACTGATTCTGAGTGCCATCTGCTACCTCGCCAGCAGCAGTTCCACCTTCGAGCACCTCATCCGGATTACTGCGGCTACGAACATCAATCTTCCATCCAGTAAGCTTTGCAGCCAAACGAACATTTTGTCCTCCACGTCCGATTGCGAGCGAAAGTTGGTCGTTCGGAATAAATACACGAGCCTCATGGTTTGGCAAAATTTCAACGTCTTCAACGGCGGCCGGAGAAAGAGCGCTCGCAATAAAACGAACAGGATCTTCACTCCATTCAATAATGTCGATTTTCTCCTGACCGAGCTCGTTCGAAACCGCCATAACTCGAGTACCTCGTTGACCAACGCACGACCCCACTGGATCAACGCCTTCAGCGGAGCTCGCCACTGCAATTTTAGTTCGACTCCCCGGCTCACGAGCAACCGACTTTATTTCAACGCTACCATCAGAAATTTCTGGAATCTCTAAGCGGAATAACTCGGTCACAAACTTTGGATGACTGCGCGAGAGCAAAATACCTGGCATACGCGCATCCTCTTGCACGCTCACAATATAAAACTTCAAGCGCTCGCCGATGCGGTAGTGCTCGCCAGGAATCACTTCATTGTAGAGCATGAGCGCCGTTGCGCGTCCGATGTCGACATACACATTCCCACGCTCAGCACGTTGAATCGTTCCACTGACAATTTCACCTTCGCGCCCTTTGAATTCCTTAATGATTGATTCGCGCTCGGCTTCACGAAGCCGCTGCAAGATAACTTGCTTTGCAGCCTGAGCGGCAATGCGACCAAAATCTTCTTTCGACTCAAGCGGAAATTCAACTTCATCACCAACAGCGTATCCCGACTTAAGAGCCTTCGCCTCGGCAACAAGGATATGCCGGTCACTATTAAAGCGCGGAAGTTTTTCTTCAGTTAAAACATCGACGGCTTGGGCAACCTCCTCATCAGCGGGTTCATCCTCCCCCATGCGAACCGTAGTTTCGTCGACAACGGTTTTGACCTGCCAGAATTTTAACTCACCGGTCTTCAAATCAAACTTTGCTTTTATGATTTCACCTTTCTTCTCGTATTCTTTTTTATAAGCAGCTGCGATACTCGATTCGATTGCATCCAGAACTTTAGCAGCATCGATTCCCTTCTCCTCAGAAACCTGATCGATTGCACGCTTAATTGTCTTGAGGTCCATCAACATATCTCTATTAAATTAGTATTAAATTTTTATGTCCGCATCCAGAGCACCCGACAGTGACCCAGATATGATAATGGGCCGCTTTGGCAGCGACCCGACACTAGAAATAGACTACCGTAAATCCCCCGTCTCGTCAACAGACCCCGCACCAACCCTTGTACTCGCGTACTAGTACGCAATAGCAAACTCTCTACACATTTTCGTAGTGTCGTATCCGACAATCCCTCCTCCAATCGATGAGTTCCTGCTGAACAATTTGAACGGCAATGAGGTCAACACGAAATCCTTTTTCGTCGTTAATCAAACTTTGATTATTCTGAATAAACAATTGAACCGTCTTCATTGTTTTACGAGCCTTATGATAATCATAGTTCTGTTCCGGTGTTGCATCTTCATCACTGCTCCAAAAAGTCTTCACCTCGGCAATGATTAGAGTTCCGTCATTCGCTCGAGCCACAATATCTAGCTCACCCCATGGCCACCTCAAATTACGATATAGGATTCTCATACCTTTATCTTGCAAATAACTGCAGGCAATATCTTCGCCGATAAATCCGATTCTAGTTTTATGCATAATCAAACGTTTAGTGTTTAACGGTAAACACTCGACAGTGTTATGCATGAATCTAAACACGTTGGTTTGATGTATCAAGTTTTCTATCCACAGTTGGCTGTTTAACACCTACCGTTGTTTGACGTTAAACACTCAACGATTCTACAGGTTCTGTTCGCCAAAAACGCCGATTGTTTACCGTCAAACAAACAGCGATATTGAAAATGAGCAGCTAAAGTGTTTGACGTTAAACAATAAACGATTTTTAGGGTGTAAAACAATTTGTTTAACGTAAAGTCATTCCAAGCTGCAATAAAGCGGCAAAATATTTTTTGCCGGAATTATGTAATTGAAACTGCCGGATGTGCCATAATTTTGTTTAACAGCAAACAATTATAAAAGAATAGGCTCAAATATCGCTCGTTGTTTAACGTTTTGTTTAACACTTAAGTTAACAAGAACTAGAAATAGGCTCAGAGTAGACAGTTATCTTTGGTTAACCTAATAAATTCGCTGAAAAACATTGCCAGATTAGAAGATGTTTGCCGCATTATGCCTTTGAAAATGTGAAACTAAGGTGTTAAACAAATTGATTGTTTAACAGTCGACTAAAACAATGAACATATGTAAAACATCCCGAAGATGCTATTCTGTACTAGTACAAAACATAACCCAAACTAACATGCGAAAGGAAATGAAGTCCGGTCACCGTGAAGATTTATTAGAAGTTCTTACCTATGCATCAAAGGACAAAAAGACCCTCGATCTTTTCCTGCGGGACATTCTTACGCTGGGCGAGTACCGCGAGATAGCGGAGCGCTGGCAAATTATCAAAAAGCTAGAGCAGGGTATTACCCAAAGAGATATTTCCAAAGAACTTGGCGTTGCCGTGAGTACTATCACCAGGGGATCGCGAGTTCTCGCAAATCCGAATGGGGGAGTAGCTCAAATTATCGAAAAACTTTTGCCGCGGAAATAACACCCCCTCTTGACAACGAAATACACCATGCTAGTGTGTACTAGTACAACAGTACAAACACATGAATACTCTGATTTTGAAAATGAACTGGTGGACCGCCCAAAATATTTCAAGGGCGCGTCTTGTGTTTGTATAAAAAGTTTGAATAAAATCTTCGAACCCAACACCCGCCCTTGAAACCAAGGGCGGGTTCATACCCCTAACGAAAAAGGGGAGTAACCCTGAAAGGCAGGAAGCGTGGAGATCAAGCGAGTTTTCAAGTACCACGCGGCGCAGAACGTCCCGCTCGGATTCGACGATGCGTACGAACTAGGTTTGCTGGCACTACGTGGCTGCGCCGGAGACCCGCTTGCTCAGGTGCAGAGCATCGCAGCTCTGTGCGCACTGCACACCCGGGCAACCTACGAACACCCTGGTGATACAGCCGCAGGTCAGATTGCAGGCATCTGCGCCGCAATCTTCGACCACGACATCGGCGACTCCAAATTGGGGTTCGTGAATCCGGACGTTCCTTACGTCATGGACAACTGCGGGATGGGCGGAGACTTGGTGGTGACCGCCAACATCTCAACGCTGGCCGCTCTCATAGGTGCGGCTGCCGGAATCCCAATCTGCAAGCACGGTTCGCCGGCTAACGCAGATGCTGGTCGACACGGAAGTTCCGACTTCGTCGATCTGTGCGGGATCAATCGCTATCCCGCGAAGAGTCAGCTAGAGTTGTCCGTCGCCTCTACCAAGTTCGGTTTCACTGAAGCGCTCGACCTCCGCTACAAGCGGATTCACATGCAGACGCACAGCGTGGCCAATGTGCCTCACATGAATGACATCATCGGACCGATCACCAACCCCGTTCGGCCAGACAAACTCACGCGCCGGGTGCTGGGAGTTAACCACCTCATCCACCCCCGCGTGGTCGCGAAGGCCTTCAAGATTCTTAACGAGAGGGGGGTGACCCATCTCAGCCACGGCTTCTTCGTCCGAGGTTTCACCGAGGACAGAACTGCTGTGCAAGGAGTGGATGAAGTCTCAATCTGCGCTGCGGGAACCCTTGTAGCAGAGCTGCAGGACGGACTGATTCGGGAGTACTGGATTGGTGCCGCGGACTTCAACCTCGAACCGGTCGACCCCTCTGCCATCTCGCCTCCGAATGGATGGAGCAAGGGCCAGTTCTCAATGGCCCTGCTGGAAGGGACCGCAAGCGGGGCGGCTCAGTCCATGATGTTTGCCAACGCTGCTCTTCTGTTCCGACTGAAGGACCGGAGTCTCACCCTCCGAGACGGCTATGAAGAGGCGAAACGCATCCACGCCTCCGGACTTGACCACGCAGTCATGGAGCGGGCACGTGATTTCCTGCGGTAAGAAAGGAAACGCATCGGTACGAGGGAACTTCACGTTCCCTCGTACCGCCGCACTTGTAAACGTTATACTTACATTATGCATATACGAAAAGTATTTAATAAAGAAAAGAATATTCTGATTGGCGCTCTGCATCTGCCGCCGTCATTAGGATACAAGGATTTTCCGGGTATAGATCTGACGACAAAGAATGCTCTTAAGGACCTTTCAGCTTTAGAGCGAGGTGGCGCAGATGCGATTATCTTTGAAAATAATTATGATTACCCACATCACGAGTTTGTCGCACCTGGCACAATTGCAGTTATGACTTACGTAGGCCGAGAGTTGCGGAAGCACACAAAACTTCCGCTCGGTATCAGCGTTTTGTGGAATGACTATAAAACTGCGTTGGCAATAGCTAAGACTGTGAACCTGCAATTCATACGTATTCCAGTATTCGTTGATACAGTGAAAACGGCATTCGGGACTATCAGGGGGGAGGCACGGAAAGTCGTTATTGAGCGCAAGGCGCTGGACGCGGAACATGTCGCTTTACTTACGGATATTCATGTCAAACATTCTGAATTGATATCGAAAATGAGTTTAGAAGAATCCGCCTGTACTGCAATCCAAGCGGGCTCAGACGGCATCATTATAACGGGACGATGGACCGGGCAAAGCCCAGACCTATCTGAAGTGCAGAAGCTACGAAGAAAAATTGGTTTATTCCCACTCCTAGTCGGCAGCGGTTTATCATCCGAGAATGCGTCAGAGTTACTGCAGTACGCGAACGGGGCTATCGTAAGCACTTCTCTTAAGTCGGGCAGTATTAAAGCGGGTGAACACAACGTGAAAAGCTATTCTCAGCGAATCAGCACGACTAGAGTGCACAAACTAAGAGAGCGAATGTAACAAATAAAAAGCTGGCTCGTTTCCTGGAATACAACGCCTATGTATACTTCCGCGCTCTTGATGTCGACTACTAAGCAAACTACGAAGCATCTTTGTCTCGTGGTTCGTTTTCGTACTCTTTGTCGCTCAAGAGTTTGTGCAAGCCTTATTTCATAGAATGCAATTGATTTAAAGCAGTCTTACACAAGCCCTCGAGCAATCGAGGGCTTGTTCGTTTACTGGACCTTGTCATTGGTACGGCATACTTA
>CAZLKS010000011.1:22305-25631 GCA_964560145.1 uncultured Candidatus Saccharibacteria bacterium
CCCGGTCGAGCTGTTGCGGTCTTCGACGGCTTGCACCGCAGTCGACGCTGCTTCTCGCAGTACGCTCGCGGTCGCGAACGCGATCAGAGCGCTCTGCCGAATTGGTCGGCTGGCGCCCGATGGGGCGTCGGTATCAACCCGAACACGGCACGCATCGAGAACTGCGCCTTCCAGATTCGCGCCAACTTCCTGCGCAACTTCGATGCCAACATCGGCAAGAAGTCCTTTCCGTGGGGCAGCCCACGCAAGAAGGAGCGTGGGCCGGAAGCCGTGATTCTGGATTCGGCAGAGGTCAGCCGCATTCTCGAGGCGCTCAGCAGCGGCCCCGACCTGGCTTCGGCAATCGCCAACCCGAAGTTTCTCGACCGACTGCCAGCCGGATCGCGAATCAGCTGGAATCGTATTCCTGCAAAACCACTCATCTGCAATCACACACGCTGGCAGGCGATTGACGAATCCTTCGCTGCATTCGAGCAAGGTTGCGCCAAGCTAATCGAAGACGAACGGGTGCGCGACATGATTCTCGCCGGCGTGAGCTTCGCCGACGAACGGGTGCGCGAAAACTATCTTCGTCCTCCGACGAGCTGCTTCTCGGTGCGTCGGCCAGATCTGCACTACCAAGGGACGGACCAGTTCTTCGCAAGCGAAAACGATGAGATGCCCGGCGGCATCGCCGAACTCATCCACCTCGACCGCGTCTACGGCGTGAATCATCGCCGCTGGGAACAGGCCTTCAGTTGGCTGTTCAGTTACGGTCCGGTTCTCTTCGTAGTCTCATCTGACTGGAGCAAGGTCTACATTGCCGAACTCCGTTGGCTCGTAGAACAGCTGAGCGAAGCAGGGTACGATGCGCACCTCGCAATCAGCGACGAACTCGAAGGGCTGAGTTTTTCGAGCGACACCGTCCGCTGGCAGGGACTGCGTATCGGCACCATCTGGCGACAGTTCCCGATTTTCGAAACGGCGGGAAAGCTCGCCGAGCTGGTCATCCTAGCCAAGAGGGGAATCGTTCGCATGGTGCCGGAGTTCGCACACTTCGGCAACAAGGCCTGGTTCTCCATCTACCGTCGCTACCGTGACTGGTTCCGCAAGGAGCTCGCCCCGGAAACCGATATGATTCTCGACAAGCTGCTTCCCGACTCGCACCTGGTGCGCGGTGAGTCAGACTTCCCGCTGACGGTGGCGGATATCACCATCCGAGACCTATCAGCACTTCGCAGCCTTGGCGTGCTGCAGCGCAATCAGCTCGTGCTAAAGGTGACCGGCGCCAACGAGCTGGCAGCCCGCTCACACGGAGTTCTCATGGACCGCGATCTGGACCAACATGCCTGGCGGGCTTGGATCGACGCTCGTCTGCAGGCCGGCGTTCCGTTCATCGTGCAGCAACAGATGACCACAGCCGTCGTACATCTGCCAGTTCAACGTCTCGAACGCAACGGTCCGACCGATGCAGAACTCTTCCCAACTCGGGTGCTCATTCGGCCCTGGTCACTCGGCGGCAAGGTCGTCTCGGCCCACGCCGCTGCTGTAACTCACGCCACGCGCAAAGCTCATGGGATGACCGACATGGCAGTCCATGCGGTCGATTTCGGAGACTAGTCAACAACGCAACCTGGGGTGCCACCGAAAGGATGGCACCCCACAACAACACTTTATGAACAACAAACGCTTCCGAGATTACAATTTCATAACCGGAGTTTTACCCACTGGCAAACTGAACAGCATCGCTGATGTTGATAATGTTCGCGTGGGCCACTTTTCAAAAAACATCGGCACAGATATACGCACCGGAGTTACCTTGATTGACCCTGGCGTTAAAAACCTTTTTCACAAAAAAATACCGGTAGCGATTGCAATCGGCAATGGATACGGCAAGCTCATTGGCTCTACGCAGATTGCAGAGTTAGGCACGCTTGAAACGCCGATCGCCCTGACTGGCTCAGGCTCAATATATACCGTTGCGCATGGAGTATTTGACCTAGTGGCAAAAACCACTAAACATCTTGGACCGCTGGATTCAGTCAACTCTGTTGTAATGGAAGTTAATGACGGACGCCTAAACACCATACACAAAAGTCCGATAACTACTAAGGAGGTCTGGCAGGCGTATAAAAACCTGAAGACGAATTTTGCGATGGGCAACGTTGGCGGGGGAGTTGGTGCTCGCGCTTTTAGCTGGAAAGGTGGCATTGGAAGTGCTTCGCGAGTAATCAGTATACACACAAAGCGATACACGCTTGGTGCACTCGTACAAACAAACTACGGCGGTGCCTTAACTATTCTTGGAGTACCCGTTTGGAAGTCACTCGGCCCGACTGATTTTGATTCACTCTTACAACCAAAGTCCGATGGCTCATGCAACATCGTTCTAGCCACCGACGCACCACTCACCAGCAGGCAGCTCAGCCGAATCGCACGACGCGCATTCTTTGCACTGGCGAAGACTGGTGCTGTGATGGCTCATGCGAGCGGGGATTACGCTATCGCGTTTAGCACGAATCGAATCAGACTCGAGAGTAGCGGACAAATCGGTAATTGCCTCGCCGATGGTGACCTGAACTCATTCTTCTTAGCTGCAGTCGAGGCAACAGAAGAAGCAATCTATGATGCATTATTTGCCGCCCGCACACTCACTGGTCGAGCAGGTACAACACTCACTGAAGTTCCTAGAGAGAAAATAATGAGCGAACTCAAAAACCGCGGCTATGGCAACCAATAACAAAAAGCCCTTTAGAATTGGCATTATAGGTGGCATGGGGCCACTCGCTGACGTACTACTTCAAAAACTCATCATTGAGTCAACACCAGCGAAGAATGATCAGGACCATTTTCAGGTAGTCTGCTTCAGTAATCCCAAAATACCCGACCGAACACAATCCCTCGAATATGATGATGGGCGAAATTACGTGAAAGCAATCCGGAAAACAGCACGGGCGCTCATTGGTACTGGCGTCGATATTTTAGCGATTCCGTGCAACACCGCACACGCTCGCTTCGAGCGTATTCAAAAAAATCTATCCGCACCAATCGTGCATATGATTATGGAAACGGTAAACGCGATTCAGTATCAGTACCCACAACATAACAACATTGGGGTTTTGGCGACGCAGGGGACACTTAAGACTCAGCTTTATGAACACGCCCTCACCGCAATCGGACGGAAACAAGTAACACTATCAGTGCCAGAGCAGACACGGGTTATGGGACTCATTTATCGAATCAAAGGTGGTGATTTCCGAGGCGTCCAAGAAAGCATCGAAGAATCAATACTCGTACTTCAAAAGAATGGCGCCGAAGCAATCATTCTAGGCTGCACCGAACTCTCA
>CAZLKS010000012.1:0-1153 GCA_964560145.1 uncultured Candidatus Saccharibacteria bacterium
TAGCAATTTTGATTCCCCTGGTAATCTACATCGTCTATTTCCTCATTTCGATTCTTTCCTAAGATTGCCTACTGTGAATCACTAAGGATTATTGAATGAAATCTTTTCCACAGGAAGATTGAAATTGCGTCTATTTTGTGCTAAAATCTCCTCCATCACGGAACGTATTTCCGTGAGACCTCTGGTAGCAATACCGGATTAAAAATGGGAATTGGTAGTGCGAGTAGTCTGCGCGGTGACATGCACGAAAAAGCCCCTGTTACATGAATTTGGCTGCCAAAAGTAGCCAACAGATTGCTCGCACTTCACCACCCCTTTGCCCTCACGGGCAGTATTTTTTTCTCATACACACCATGAAACCGAATGAACAAGATACAACCCTCGTCAAGGTAATCAAAATCCTTGGCCTTTATGTTTTCCCAGCAATTATCGTTATTTTAATTACGATTCTCTTGGCTGTTCCCGCACCGAAATAATCAAATCGACCCAGAAGGTTCTAACTGAGTGGTCTTGACATTTCGCAGCTTAATCAGCTAATCTATTCCCTTAAGGAGGTGCGATTGACCCAGTTCAATATCACCTCGGATTCCGAGGATGAAAGAAGCAGAATGCTCAGCAACTTCTCGGCGCACCGCTTTGTTCTCAGTGGTCTGCCGTACGCATCCGTCGAGGGATTCATCGAGGGCATCAAATTCCCTCCCGATGACCCCGCTCGACGCGAAGCGTTCCAGAAGAGCGGAATGGCCGCCAAGCGAATCGGTCTCAAGGCGAAGTGCGTTTACGTCTGGTGGCGTGGCGAGGCCATCCCCTACAAATCCGCAGCGCACATCGCCCTCATCGAGAGAGCGATTCGAGCAAAGTTCAAGCAGAATCCGGAGACGCTGGCTGCTCTCCTTGCAACCGGCGACATGGAGCTCATCCATGATACCGGCAATCCAGAATCGGCGACGACCTCCCTCCCCGCAGCAACCTTCTGCGACATCCTCACTCGGATTCGTCACGAAGCAAACTCGCAACCCACCAGTAGCTAACGCGAACGTGGGTTTCATCTTTTAATGAGCATGAGCCTAGATATTTAAGCACATTTGCGATACCATAAAACGGTCCTCGAAGGCACTTCAGAACTGAGCGGAAGGGTGGCAGAGTGGTCTAA
>CAZLKS010000012.1:1253-9551 GCA_964560145.1 uncultured Candidatus Saccharibacteria bacterium
AAATGCGGCGTGCCGTAAGGCACCGTGAGTTCGAATCTCACCCCTTCCGCTGAATTCTGAATCTTTCACTTATCGCTCCAATCGCATCTCAGAACATCATAAGTACAAAAATGAATCTCGGGACTTACGATGTCCCGATGTAAAATCAATACAGAAAGTGATAGGATTTATTCTAAATATGGAATTAAGAAAACCTGAGCTAGAGAATCCTATTGAGTCTAGGGAAAGATTCGGACGTAATATTGAGGTCCACGCCATCTTTACCAGACACGCAGAAAAGGATGAAACTGGAAACCTTACACTGAAAGGAAAAGAACAAGCGCGTATCGCCGGAGGTTCTCTAGAAAAGAGAGACGCTATCAAAGCAAATGTTGCACCGGTTCAACGCGTGATTGATACCATCGATTCTATCGTTAAATCGGCTCCGCATGACAAAAAAATGAATGTACGAACTCGTTCTGAGCTTGGTTATCAAGCCTCCGCAGGCTTCGTGAAACAGTTCCGAAGTATGGAAGGTCAAGGCGAAGACGCTGCACCTCAATGGTTTTTAGACTTTAACGAAAAGAGACCTGACACATCAACCCTTTCCCCGCACGAAGTAGCAGAGCAGCTTGCCTCTCTCATTGTGCACTACGCAGAACTATCAAAACGTCTTTATTCTGGCTCTAAGATTGACTGGATACTCGGCACACAGCAGGGATTGCCCGAGGCACTTTTGCGTGAGGTTTTAGTACGAACAGATAATGATAAGAAGGTCTCTGGTTTTCAAAACTTAACCGAAATTGGCGGAGCACTTCGATTCGCAGAAATGATTGATTTTGAAATAAGAATCGACGATGAGGGGGTCAGCACTTTGCAAATTAACTTTCGCGGTAAAAGCTACGATGTAGATATGTGTAAACTACACGAACTATCCACTTCATTCCACTCCAAACAAAACAATGGAAAATAAATTCATCTTACCGTTTGCGGAATTATCGATAAAGGATACTGCCATTGCTGGCGGTAAAGGAGCATCACTCGGCGAAATGACGCAAGCCGGCATCCCCGTTCCACCTGGTTTCGTAGTCCTCACCAAAGCTTTTGAAGCATACATCGAAGAAACGGGCATTACCATTGAAATCGATGCGGCACTCGATAAGGTCAATCATAACGAAGTTCAAACAATTGAAACCGCATCTGAAATCATACATGCATTAATTGAAGCGACGCCGATGCCGGAAGCGATATCTCGGGGCATTCTCGAATCATTCGGTGAACTCAGGGCGACATACGTTGCGGTTCGGTCAAGTGCTACCGCCGAAGATGGTATTGCGGCTGCCTGGGCTGGACAACTAGAGAGTTTTTTAAATACAACGGAAGAAACGCTGCTTCAGAATGTGAAAAAATGCTGGGCTTCTCTTTTTAGTCCGCGAGCTATTTTCTACCGCGTCGAAAAGAATATGCGCAAAGAAAAAGTATCCGTAGCTGTTGTCATACAAAAAATGGTTAGAAGTGAGATTTCGGGCGTTGCTTTTTCGGTTCACCCAATTACGCAAGACAAAAATCAAATTTTGATTGAGGCGGGATATGGACTCGGTGAAGCAGTTGTATCTGGTCAGGTAACACCAGATAGCTTTGTCGTAGATAAACGCACCATGAAACTATTAGATAAGACGACAAATCGCCAGGAACGAAAAATGGTGCGTCTCGAAAAAGGCGGAAACGAATGGCAGAGTGTGACCGAGGATGAGCAAAGAGCTCAAAAAATGACCGACAGACAAGTAATCGACTTTGCGAAGATTGTTTTGACCATTGAAGATCACTACAAATTCCCTTGCGATATCGAATGGGCAATGGAGGACGAGAAGTTCTTTATCGTCCAGAGTAGGCCAATTACAACCCTCGAACAAAACGAGACCAAAACCACAAGCGGAACATTGCTTGATTCTGCACGAGCTTTAATCAAAAGATACGACATTCGCCCACCCTTCATTCATAAGGGCTTTCACGCGAGGTTTTATCCGATAGACTTCGTTCAGCTCATTTGGAATAAATGGGGTGAGTACTCAGGCTTCTACTACAAACTACACATTTCAGCACTCCACAACGAATATTGGGATTTGTACTATTTCCCAGAAGAATTTACCGCTCTTCGCAATCATTACTTCACCCTCGTTAAAAAGGATACGGCTTATCTTCAGAATCACTATCAAGATTGGCAGAAATCATGCGAACGACTTGAGAAAAAGATCAACTCTCTTGAGAGTGTTCTTATTAAGAATGACTTTCGGGAAATTCAAAATACCTACAAAGATTTTGTCGAAGAATACATTTTTGAATACGCGTTAGCCGCTCCAATACAAGAAGCCTGCGGTTTTCAGCCCGAACAATGGATTATTCCCGAGGTTGAGGAGTACGTTAAAAAATACGGCTTAGATTATCACGAAACAATGTCGTTGCTGACTTCGCCGATCGTACTTTCATTCATAACCGACGAAGAAATAGCCCATCTACAAATTGCAATAAAATCCAAAACTTCGAGCGTGGATGAATTAATCAAAGAGCATCAAAGAAAGTATTTTTGGCTTCGAAATAATTATGCCGATATTCAGACGCTTAACTTGGATTTCTTTGCCCATAAAGTAACTGAAGCATCGAAACTACCAACATCAGAAATAGCAGCGAAGATACATGAATTAGAAACCGCACCGTCCGAAACTCAACATAAAAAAGAAAAGTTATTCAAAGAATACCCTCCATCTTTGCTACTAAAAAAGTATGTTGAAATTGTAGAAAAGTTTGCAGAAATGCAGGACGTGAGAAAATCATTTGTACTTAGAGCAAATCACTACCACAAGCTCTTTCTGGAAAAAGTTGAGCGCGAGTTTGACCAGGCTATTGATAGTCTCTGGTTCTATTCCTGGAACGAATTAGCAGAATCGCTATCCACTAAAAACTTTTTAACCGAGCTTGAAATCGATAGACGAAGAAAAATGACTATCGCTATCGAAAGTAAAAGTGAGAAAGTCGTATTATCGGGAGATGAGGCGAGCTTTCTCTACAGTCAGCTCCAAGAAGATGTGGACAAAGTAACGTCATTCAGTGGTCTCGTTGCACAAGTCGGGAAAGTACATGGAAAGGTGAAGATTGTTTTGAAAAGTGAAGATATTGGCAAGGTGTTAGAGGGAGACATCCTTGTCTCATCCATGACTCGCCCTGAAATGACACCAGCAATGAAAAAGGCAGCAGCGTTTATTACCGACGAAGGCGGCATAACATCCCATGCGGCAATCATTGCTCGCGAACTCAAGAAACCGTGCATCATTGGGACAAAGATAGCCACCAAAGTTTTGCATGATGGCGACGAAGTCGAAATAAATGCAGACGAGAACATAATAAACATCCTAAGAAGGATAGATGAAAAAACGAGTAATACCCTAGCCTAATCGGCGGTCGATGTCGGTTAAAACGCGGTCTAGGCGGCCATAGGCGTCTTTTAGGTAGTTTCGTAGCCCGCGCAGATTTTCATAGTAATCCGCCTCGTTATCTACCCTATCGCGGCTGTAATACGCAGTCACCTCGGAATCGAGCATGCTTTGCATTTCACGTACGCGACTCAGCACCTCGGTCTGAAACTGCTGAGCTTCTTCTAAATTAAAATCTGCCATATGCCTTAAGAATACCATCAATGGTATTGACCGCAAACTGCATCTGTATAAGACTAAAAACACAGGAGGTGCCCAACCATGGCACAGACGAAGCGTTGCTGCAACGTCCCCAAGGAGTTCGAAGGAACGGAAGCCGGCGTCCTGTCCCTCTGCGAGAAGTGCCGGAGGCAGGCAGGGCAAGCGGCACAGGCCGCATCCGAACCCGCCCTCCCAACAATCGGGACGGAGGACTGGCCGACGCAAGAAGAGGAGGCTTGCCTGGCGGACGGAGTCATCGTCCAAGACGGCTGCTTCGGCCAACACGACAAGCCGCTGGGCAAGAAGCCCGGCCTCTAGCCGCGACGAGAAGCCCCAGGAGTAGCACCGTGCACTCCTGGGGTTCTTTTATTTCACTCGAGCAGCTGGCGGATACTTCTCTCCATCAATTGTCCGCTCAAAGCAGACTCTACCTTTTTCGTGTGCCCAATACTCGTTGTTTGGGTCACCATTTCCTGGAACAGAAACGGGTTTCACCGCAAGGTCATTAGCACTCGTAGTAAACGTCGCACAGAGTTCAAAAGTTTTTACTCCAACGGCATGATATTCATACGCCTCCCCCGTCGCTGGATCAACTGGCAAAACGAATCCGCTCAGTGGGTCATTCAATTCGCTGCTTGCCACTGGAAGCTTTTGTTTGTACTGCCAGAAGTTAACCACCTGTGACTGAATCTGTTGTAAATCAGTTATGCGGCGCGTGTCATATCCGCGACTCCGAGCATCAGCCGGTGAACCGACAATAATGAATCCTCCAACAACGGTAGCAATAACGAGCACAATCGATGCATAGCGGAAGAGTGCTCTCTGCGGAGCCGGTCTCCCCGCATCTCTTCGGAGTTCATAGAAGTAATATACAAACACCAGCGCGGAAACAACCGCCACTGCAAGCACTTTGAGTAAGAAGGTGGTCGTGAACTCACCAGACAGAAACTCATTCACCAGCGCAATTAAATCAATAACAAGGGCGACGCTTGCGAGCGCAAGGGTCAGGTACATAAGCCATTTTCGAATCCAAAGTCCACGCTTTTCAGGGTTAGCTTCCAAGTCATTGTTGAGCCGATGCGTCACCCATACATAGACCGGAAAAACGATAACGAGGCTGGCAATCGCCCAGCGCATCGAGCTCGGTATCCAGCTTGTATCGTAGTAATAATTAACACTCCCGGCGGTGTAATTAATGTAGTCGTACAAAAGGCTAACCAACCACCCAGCACAGTAGTACAGGGCAACATTTGATAATACGTACAAGAAGAAATCCTTAGGTGAGGTTTTTACTGTTGATGTATCCATAAAGTGAATTATATAGCTATGATGCCGTTTAAACAAACAACTTATTACGCGAGCAGACCTAACTACTCATAGCGGAGCGCCACAATCGGTGCGAGTTTAGCCGCCTTACGAGCTGGATAGAGGCCGAAAAGTACGCCAATAACGACCGAAAATCCGACCGATAGAGCGATGGACTGCCAGCTAAGCACAAACTCCCATAGAAAGCCCTGCGACTGAGCAATCTGGGCAACAATAAACGAGACGATTCCACCGAGAACAATCCCGATTGCACCACCGATAAGCGTCACGACAATTGATTCAATTAAGAACTGCAACAGCACATCGCGATTGCGGGCACCAACCGCCTTACGGAGTCCGATTTCAAAGGTTCGCTCTGACACCGACACATACATGATATTCATGATGCCAATGCCGCCAACGATGAGAGAAATCGAGGCGAGGGCAACGAGTAGAATCTGAATACCGCTAATCACTCCCCCAACCAGTTCCTGTGCCTCATCAACGGTGCGGACAACAAAATCATCCTTATCGGGGTCGCTAATTCGGTGCCGATCACGCATCAAAAGCTCAATGTCCCCCTTGGTTTCGTCAACTCGACCGACATCAATGAGCTTCCCCGATATAAAACTGACATGGTCAACACCGGCAATCAATTTCTGTAGAGTTCGCAGTGGCATGAAGACGATATTGTCGCGGTCAAAGAATCCGGCGGCACCACGTGGCTTTACCACGCCCGCAACGCGATACCCGATGTTATTAATGCGAATTGTTTCGCCAACTGGATCCTGGTCAGGAAAAAACGAATCGCGAACGCCACTGCCGATTACGACAACTCGTCCAACGCTATCATCTTCGGATTTAGTAAAAAATCGTCCGGTCTCAAGTGGTACTGTATCAACGTAGGGATACTCTGCGGTCACGCCAAAAAGCATCGATTTCTTACTAACACCATTCGCGGCAATCACGGCTTGATTGAGCATACCAGCATACACCGCCGAGAAATTCGGTAACTGGCCGATGGCCGCAGCATCAGCAGCCTTGAGCGTTGTCACCTCGATTCCGACAGTGTCCTGCGTGCCCGGGACGCGAACCTCGACATTCACTACGTCACTACCAAAACTATTAATTTGACCAATAATAAAAGCACGGATTGCGTTGCCAACCGACATCACGATAATAACAAGTGCGATGCCGATGACTACGCCCAAAACCGTCAGCGCGGCCCTTCCGCGACGAGCGAACAGCGATGTAATAGCAGCAGTAATTGAGCGAATAAGGTTATTCATAACGGAGTGCCTCGATAGGACTTAACTTTGATGCGCGACGAGCGGGAAAGACGCCAAAAAAGAGCCCGATGGCAGCAGCAATCACGCAAGCGACGATGATTGACGACGGTGAAATCAATAATTGCCAATCAAAATTCATGAATCGCGCGATTAAAGCAACTGCCCACGACAGCAGCGAACCAAGCGCAACTCCGATGACACCTGCGATAAAAGTAATGACAACCGCTTCAACTAAAAACTGATTCAAAATATCTTTGTTGTGCGCTCCAACCGCCTTACGCAATCCAATCTCATAGGTACGCTCCGAAACCGACACGTACATAATATTCATAATGCCAATGCCGCCAACAATGAGGGAAATCGCCGCGATTGCAGTCAGAAACAGCGTCAGAGCTCCAGTGATTGAAGTGAGAATAGAAAGTGCCTGTTGCGTATTGCGAACACTAAAATCATCGTTCGTAGGGTCACCGATTCGATGACGCTGCCTGAGCAACGACTTCACATCCTCCATAACAGCGTCAACATTTGAATCACTATCAACCTTTGCCCGCAAAAGCGCGAGATGTCGAATACCCAAAACAACTTTTTGCGCAGTGAGTAACGGAATGAATGCGACGTCGTCTTGATTCGAGAAAATCGTCGTACCACGCGCCTTGAGCACACCAATGACGGTATACTTTTCTTTACCGAACTGGACCTGCTCACCAACGGGGTCAGTATTCTCAAATAGTTCCGTGGCGACGGTTGCACCTAAAACAACAACGCGAGAAAGCGCCCTATCTTCCTCGTCGCTAAAAAACCTACCCTGTTCGATTTCTCCATTCTCTACAGCGAGATAGCTTGCTTGTACACCCGAAAACTGCACATTGCGACTAATGCTGCCATGGGTCATCGACTCACTTCCGCGAACGTATCCTGTTACCGCCTCAACGTGCGGAACAGTTCGTCCGATCGCTTCAGCGTCTGCATTTACCAGTGTTGTTATATTTATACCAAAGGCTGAAGCGGGTGGTCCCTTCTCATCTGATGCACCAGGGAGAACACCAACGAGATTACTTCCCTGCTTCTTAACTAAATCAAGAATGAGACCTTGTGCACCGGCACCGACCGAATTAATCAGAATGAATGAAGTGATGCCGATAACAATACCGAGCATGGTTAAAAAGGCGCGTACTTTATTACGCTGTAGCGATTGTACCGCTGTCTGTAGGTTGATAGAAAAAGTCATACCCGTAGCAGGATGCAGCTATACATTACTTTGCATAGCCGTCCCGACTGGCGATACGGCGGTTTTTAACAAGCTCGTCGCCGACTAATTCACCGTCTTTAAGACGTAGGATTCGTTTTGCACCTTCAGCAGCAAATGACTCATGCGTAACCAGAATAATCGTTCGCCCCTGATCATTCAGCTTCTGTAGGATTTCAATAATCTGTTGTCCGCTTTTACTATCAAGATTACCCGTTGGTTCATCGGCAAATATAACCTTGGGGTCGTTAATCAGAGCTCGTGCAATCGCTACGCGCTGCTTTTCCCCTCCCGAAAGCTGGTTACTCAGATGTTCCATGCGGTGACCCATACCAACACTTTCGAGTACCTCCTTAATACGCCGCTCGCTCACATGATGACCAGCAACTCGTGAATATTGCAGTGGTAGACGAACGTTATCGAGGACTGTTGTGCGCGGCAAAAGATTAAATGACTGAAAGACAAAGCCAAGCTTTTGATTACGTAAGTCAGCCAACGAATCATCATCGACATATTCAATGACTTCGCCGTCAAATTCATACACACCTCCCGATGGCTTATCAAGGAAACCAAGAATATGCATCAGCGTCGACTTACCGCTACCCGAGGGACCCATAATAGCGACGAATTCGCCAGTGCCAATGTGCAGGTCAATACCTTTGAGCGCAGTTGTCGGAGTACCATCACCGCCATTGTAAACTTTTTCAATCTTTTTGAGAGTAATCATAGAGTAATCGCTAGGAGTAATCGCGAACAATGCTAATAGAAGACGGGTAATAATGCTAATGGG
>CAZLKS010000012.1:9651-14114 GCA_964560145.1 uncultured Candidatus Saccharibacteria bacterium
CTACTTCTTTTCACCGGTTATGACCTTCTCACCCTCTACTAAACCACTCAAGACCTCAATCAACATATCACCCTTGAGTCCAACGGTAATATCACGAACAACGGGCGACGCACCCTCTTTAGCTGGGGCTAGTTTCACGGTTGAAGTGCCTGCGCGTTGAGTCACGGCACGACGCGGAATCACCAAGACCCCTTCTTTTTGAGTTGTTGTTAAGGTCAGATTCACGCTCATACCTGACTTAAATCGCGCATCGGCATTCTTGAAAACGAAATGCGTACGATAATACACAACACCATCAATAGTTGTCTGGTCAGGGTCAATGCTTTCAATTACTAAATCGAACTTTTCATCAGGTGAAAGTGCATCGAGTGTACCAACAGCCGCCATACCAACCTTAAGCCGTGCTACGTCAACTTCTGGAACGTTTGAAATGACTTCAAGCGAGTCAGTTCCAAGAAGGTAAAAAACTTGGTCAGCCGTAGTAACAAGTTCACCGATTTGTTTCGACTTACTACCGACAGTGCCCGCAATCGGTGCACGCAAATACGCATCTGACAAATTTTGCTGCGCAATCGAAAGTGCGGCATTTGCTTTTGCAACCTCGGCACTAGCTGAACGTTGAGTCGCCTTCGCCGTGTTCAGGTTCAAGTTATTCTGAACCTTCGCATCATGAATGTTGGAGGTCAAAGTGACCTCACTACTTATGGCGGAGTTCGTATTTGTCTGCGCAGTCGATAACGTTGACTTATACGTCTCGAGCGTTGCAGCAGCGAGTGAGCCCGTCGGAATAGCCGCAATCGCATTCACGAGAGCAGAAATGGCAGCCTGCAAGTCTTGCAATGGCTTATCGATGTTCGCCAGCGCAGAATCAATGCGAGACTGCGATGCATTAATCGGAAAACCTTCAAGTTCGGCGTTAATCTTTACCATTGCCGCATCAGCGGTGACTTTATAGTTATCAGCGTTCGTTATTTTTTGAGAGTCAAGGATAACGTTACGAATCGAAGTCGTTAAGTGGTTGCTACCATCATAAAAAGCAACAAAGGATGCATACGCCTGCTGCGATAGATTCAAAATTGTATTGAACTTGTTGGGCGCATCAGCATACAGAACAGAAAGTGCCTGCGCTCCCTTCGTTTCAGCGTCAAGAACACCCTGATCAGCATTTGCAAGTGAAACACGAGCAGCAGTAGCATCCGCTTCAGACTGCGTAACACGACGAGCAAGATCCGATGTGTCGATTGAAGCTAAAACCTGACCGATAGCGACGGTGTCTCCCACGTCAACGTTCAAACGAGCAATAGTACCAGTCGTCTTAAACCGCAACGAGGCGTAACTCTTTGGCTTGATTTGCCCCGTCGCCGTCACCGTTTCGCTGACTGTTCCACGGGCGACTGCAACTGTCTCGTAAGTAGCCGCTGCAGTTCCACCAAAAATCCAATAACCGAGCAACATCACCGCAAGGATGATACTTGTCCACTTGAGCCATCGCTTTGCCCATAATCTTTTCGCAAGTTCTTTCATATGTATGTTTTATGGAACTATTTTAGCACAAATATGGTATACTTTCTACTATGGCAGAAGCACAAAACACTGAAACATTTCATCAAGAAATTGCCGCTCTCGAAGCAAAGCTCGCAGCAAAGAAGCAGGAGCTTATGAACTCTGGCGTTGAATCAAACGAAAAGATGGTTTTTAAACAAGTTGTCCGCGAACACGCAACACCTTCCAACCAACCATCGGCTCAGGTCCCCACGTCTAATCCAGCGACGGCAACTTCGCCGGCGAGAACAGTCACCAGCGAAGAAGACAGGAAAATCAACCTGTTGATTGCCCACGCGTTCACCAAGGGCATTTCCGCAGCTATCAACGAGGCACGAAAAACTGGAGATGCCTTCTTCATTGATACGCTCCACGACCGTCTTGCCGACGAGTACTATCAAAAGCTCCTCGCAGCTCGCAAAATCAAAGCTTAGTGCTTTCAATAATCTATGGATTCACTGGTGATAGGCTCGCTTCTACTCGCACTAGCACTCATAACGACTGGTTATGTTATTCGTGCTCGCATTCGAGCCACGGGTGAGTTCAGCCACTCGCTCGGATTAGGACTGCTCAAAATCCAACTTCCGCCAGAAAGGAAGGCGGAGAATGATAAAGGAACGGTAACCGAGCTCCGCGAGAAAATTGCCGTGATGGAACAGGTCTACAATCAATTAGCTTCCATTAAAGAAGGTGCCTTTCACAGCTGGCTCTACGGAAAGCCTTTTTTCAGCCTTGAACTAGCCGTTCCCCACATCGGTCAACAGGTCATTTATTACGTCGCCGTCCCTAAAAGATACGTCAGTAGCGCCGAAAAGCTTATTCAAGGCGTGTATCCTGAATCATACATCGAGAGAATCACCGACTACACCATTTTCCACCCGGGAGGCGCAGCTTCAGCGGCAACTGCCAAACTCAAAAGTAAGTTCCTGCCCATTCGCAGCTTCCAAATGATGGACAGCGACCCACTTGCTAGTACGCTGAATGCTTTCTCGAAAATTGCTCATGAGGGCGAAGGCATGGCACTACAAATCGTCGCCCAAAAAGCCTCACATGACTGGACATCAAAACTCATTAAACTTACCCGTCACCTCAGACAAGGCAAGTCCCTCAGTAAAGCAATTAGTGACGCTAATAAGAGCGAATTTTCTAAGTCCTTCAAAAAAGCACTCAAGGGTGTCGATAAGAATCAGTCAGGACAGGGCCAAGAAGACCAGAATCACGGGCCAGCCAATGAGCAACTAGTTCAGGCGGTTGAAAAGAAGGCGGGCAAAATCTTATTTAGTACTAACGTCCGCCTCGTCACCTCCGCCGCCTCGCATGAGCGCGCGGACCAGCTACTCCAAGAACTCATCACTCCCCTTGCTCAATTTACGAACGAAGAAACAAACGGCTTTGTTTTACATTCTGAGCACGGACGAGCCTTGCAGAAAACGATTTACCAATACTCCTTTCGAGTTCCCGACAAAGGTAGCGCCGCCATACTTTCAGCCGAAGAATTAAGCAGTATCATCCACCTACCAAACACTATCATTGGTGCTAGTAACGTTGAAAACGTTAAGGCAAAAAGTGCACCGGCTCCCGTCACCATGCCACGAGAAGGAATCCTCCTTGGCGTCAATGTCTACCGTGGCGTCGAAACCGAAGTTCGAATGACCGCGGAAGACCGTCTCCGTCATTTTTACATCATCGGTCAAACAGGTACTGGTAAGACCTATGGTATGCGCAACATGATTATCCAGGACATCCAGGCTGGTCACGGCGTCTGCTTCATCGACCCGCACGGAGACATGGTTGAGGAAATACTCGGCTGCGTCCCACCAGAGCGAATCAAGGACGTCGTCTATTTCAATCCGGGTGATGTCGCACGACCAATGGGACTAAATATGCTGGAGTTCGACCCGAATTATCCTGAACAAAAAACCTTCGTCATCAACGAGCTACTGGAAATTTTTAACAAGCTCTACGACATGAAGACCTCCGGCGGTCCGATGTTCGAACAGTACTTCCGTAACGCGACCGGACTTGTCATGGAAGACCCAGAAAGCGGAAACACCCTGCTTGAAATCAACCGCGTCTTCGTCGATAAAAAGTTCCGCGACTATAAACTCTCCCGTTGCAGCAACCCGCTCATTAAAACCTTCTGGCGAGATGTTGCCGAAAAAGCCGGCGGTGATGCCTCGCTTCAAAACATCGTCCCCTACATTAGCTCAAAGTTTGATTCCTTCCTGAGCAACGACATCATGCGGCCAATCGTTAGCCAAGAAAAGTCCGCCTTCCGGTTGCGCGAGGTCATGGATAGTCAGAAAATTCTACTCATCAATCTGAGTAAGGGACGCCTCGGCGAACTCAACTCATCCCTCATCGGACTCATCATGGTTGGCAAAATACTATTAGCTGCATTCAGCCGTGCCGATCAGCCAGTCAGCGAAAGAAAGGATTTCTTCCTCTATGCTGACGAGTTCCAAAACGTCGCCACGACCACCATCGAAACGATTCTCTCTGAGGCTCGTAAATACCGCCTTGGTTTGATTATTGCTCACCAGTTCATCGGGCAGCTCGAAGACGAGATTAAGGACGCCGTCTTCGGCAACGTCGGCTCTATCGCCTCTTTCCGTGTCGGCGCTGAAGATGCAGAATTCCTAGAAAAGCAATTCAATCCAGTCTTCAGTGCACCGGACCTCATCAACATCGACAACCGTAACTGCTACGTGCGCATGTTGATTAATGGCAAAACCGCTCTACCATTCAGTATGAAAACCATTGCCGGTACAAAGAGTAATCCGAATATCGCCGCCAAAGCGAAAGAGTTCAGCCGCCTAACCTACGGTCGCGACCGCTCGGTTGTTGAAGAAGAAATGAAAGTGAAATTCGCTGCAGTTGAGGCAGCAAAAGTCGCGCCAAAACCAGCCAGCCCGTTTTAG
>CAZLKS010000012.1:14214-22136 GCA_964560145.1 uncultured Candidatus Saccharibacteria bacterium
CAGCTACAGGGCTCCTATTTCGTGATTTAATCGCGCAAGGTCAATACCCTCTTTCATCTCTCGTTCACGGGCATAGGTCGCCTTGAGCATCGCAATACCCACATCCAGCGCCTCGTTGTAATTTCGGCGCGCATCAGTCAGGGCGTCCATGTACGCCATATGAAGCGCAACCTGCCCGCCCGATTGGGTCTTAGTGAAAGCGTCTGACTCCAAAAAAGAAGTCAGCTTTTCGTGAGCCTCATCATACCGATGCTGCTCCATAAGCTTTTGAATTTGAACTAGGGGGTCACTCATGTCTATCCTTTTAAGGCCCGAAGCTCAAAGAGCAGAGCCTGCAGCTGATTAGCTCGACGACCGTTGTTTGCGTCTTTTGCCTTCTTAATTGCCTCCGACAAAACCTGTTCACCAACCTCATATCCGCGTTTACCGTATGCCAAAAATGCTTTTCGGATAAGCAGCGTCCCCTGATTATTCACCGTGGTCGTCTGTTCAACTACTTTTTGAATTCGCTTTTTGACCGCCTCAGTAATGACCGAATCAGCTTCGGCAATAACACTCCCTTCAGCACCAAGCGTTTCAGCAATCTCGGGAATATCAGTATATCTGTCGCCACCGAATTTAAAGTTCGCCGCTCGGCGTAAACCCTCGAGCTGAACTTCACTCTTCTTAACCGCCTCACCCAATTGTTCGTCTGAAGCTCCCGCACCATCAAGCATGCCCTTAATTATGTCGCGAGAGCGACCGGCCGTGAGCCTGGCTACCGTCTTGAAAGCTTGCGTGTTCGAGAAGATGCCGAGCCGTAGCTGATTAAAGCGACTCGAAATAAGGTCCTTTTCTTGTTGTGCTCTTTCAATCGTTGCAACCTTACTCTTGAGCTCGTGATACATCTTTTCAATGCGCTCATACTCCCGAATTGCCGCTTCGGTCTGCGCCTGCATGCGTTCTTCGAGTTTTGCTAGCTCCGGAAAATACTCTGCAGCCGTGTCGATATCCATGCCGTACGTCTTCTGAAGTTCTTTTTCTAGGTTGTGAGACTCCTTGAACGTGAGTAAACCTTTGAATTTCCACATCAGTGAGCCCGTTGCGTCCGATGCCTTTCTCTTCAGTTTAGCCCAGAACCCCTCGTTTTGAGGCACCTTCGCCTTCTGCCAAGTCGTCCGGTTCTTAAACTCTCTGGCGCGCGAGTATGGACTTCTTGATTTTGCGAAATCAGTTAAACGAGCAATTAATGCGTCAGCTTCAAACTTTTTCTCCTGTCTTAGAATCTGTAGCTCATCAACCTGAATTTTTAGTTTCTCGAATCCACCTAAATCAATAAGCTCGTTTTCTTTTCGTGCTTCATCCTCTTCGAGACGATTATACTCAGAAATCTTATCAATCATGCCGCGAACCTTCTGAGTATCTTCAATCACTAATTGCTCGAGCTCATCTTCGAACGCAACAAAATCAGCCAAATCAGCTTTAATGCCTAGGTCTTGCTGTATAATCTCCTTCGCCTGCTTGGTGAAAACCCCGAGGGCCTCCATCCAGAGTCGGTACCCCTCAACCGCTTTTTCATATCGCTCATGGTGACTTGGATTGGCCGCATCAAACTCCTCGCCTGGATTTCGTTGCTCATCGAACTTTTTAAAGAAATCGTAGAAGACGTCGTTCGCAAATGCCTCGGCCATCGGCAAAGTAAACTTCCCGTCCTTGAATTTGAAATCAATCGCAGTATTCTGTCTTGGCTTACGCACCTCTGGTTTTATGGCTGCAAAAGCGCCGGCAGCTGTAGCGTCAATCCCAACCGAACTGGTCATCCCACCAAGCGACTTATTACCACCCAAATCAAAGCTGGCCGAGAATGAAGTCGGCTCTGCTGGCGCCCTACTACTGCCTGGTGTTGCACTAGGATACCGTTGCCCTCTCAGTTTTTCTAACTTTTCCGCAAAACTTCTCTCCATTTTCTCTAACTCCGCAACCAATTGACTGCGCAAGCTAGGGTCAATGTTTTTCTCATCTTTCAGCTCTGCGAGCCACTTTCCTACCGCCAGAAAAGAGTCATACGTATCAATCTCTTCACGATTAAATACATCCTTATAGCGCCCCCCTATTTTGCTACTACGATTCTCGTACAACTTCTTGATGGATTCATTAAGTGCGCCCACCAATCGTTCGATGATGTATTTAAGCGTAACGCTCTCTCGTTGTCCCGATTCTCTATCGAGCAGACGTAGTATGTTGCCGTTTTCTGCCGCTTCTTGAATTTGATACAAGAAAGACACAAAGTTCTTATCCGATGATAAGTCCTCTGTCTTACTCTTTTCGAACGCTTCGCGAGCCACTCGGCGAACAAGTAAATCAGCTATGGGACTCAGCGCTCCGCCGTTGGCCTTCTCGTATGCATCCAAGATACTCTTTACAATCGTCGCCTGAGCCCTGAGTGCTGCAACCGTTTCCAATTGGTTATCGAATGTAAGGGACTCGGCCCCCTGATACTGGATACGAAGCTCTGTTTCGATTGTGTCCATCGCTCGCTTTATCTTGGCCGAATCCTCGAGTCGGTTTAAACCGCTTAGATAAGCCTGCGCCTCCTGTGCATCCCCTGAAAGTTTTAGCCCACCAGCTACCATTGCCGCTGCGGATTTCAAAAATGTTTGAAGGCCTTGTTTTGCCTTCTTCCAGTCATCCGGCGACACCGGACGGCCAGATTGCAGCTGCCTCATGACCTCGCCAACCTGAGCATACGCATCACCTAAATCATTACCGGCAGCAGTCAGCTCAGCCGATTTTACCGCTACTGCATCTGCCGTGACACCCACAGGGCTTCCAGCTGCTCCGGCATTACCAACCGGCGGAGGTGTAGATGTAGCACGCTGTGTACCTGGATTGACCACTTGTTCTCCAGCAGCCACGGTCACGAAGGTAAAGTCATCATGAGCCATCTGCAAGGCCGTCGGATCAGCCTTCAGAACATTCAAAATGTTTAGTGAACCATCAGGATTCCAGAGACCGTTAGCGCCCGCAACCAGCTCTTTTAATTTTACGATTCGATTTTTACAGCCATCAATCGCCGCACGAAGTTGATTCTTGTCTAAAGCACCAGTAAGTGTATATATTACTGCAAATCGGGCATTCGGTTTTGTTTTGAGATATTCAAGTAACTCGTTCTCTGGCAATGAAACAAGATGCTCCAATTCGGCTAGCTCCAAAACAGGTGACTTTTTGTATAGAAGCTTCGTTAGGGCATCAGAAGCAATTACCACGACACGGTTCGGCTGTTTATTTATTTTTACGAATCGAAGATATGATTCAGTGTCTTGAGGAATTTCCGGTTCGCCGAGTCCATTAAAACCAACACCGGATGTTTCGTGCTTTCTTAATTCTTCATATATCTCATCCGAAAGATAGTTCTTGTTGGTTACCGGAATCGGTCGCCCTATTCCCGCGGTGTCTTTAATCAGAACCTCTTCGTTCAAGAGCTGCCATCCCGTGATTTCACCGGCATCATTACGGTCAATAATGATGACTGGTGAGTCGCCAAGCATGGCACAGAAAATTTGCTTGCCATCATCCGAATCCCGAAGGACAGAAAAAGTCGTGTAGCTTTCTGGCTCAGGATTGGTCTGCGATGCATTATCTCTTCGTACTGCTTTATAGCCTCGCCATGCATGTTTTGGATCTAAATCCTTAAAGACCTCATCCAGTGCCGCATCATACTCCTTTTTATCCATCAGCTTCTCCAGGCTGGCACGACTAAAAAGCTGCCGGAACTCCTCATCGGTAGTCACCTTATTTGCAGCCGCGGCCAACTTCTTAGCCATTAACCTAGAAAGAGTACCCGACTGCGAATAACTCCCCATACCGTCTGCTACGACGATTGCCTTGCCATCCACCGCAAAAGCATCCTGCTCGCTACTACAGTTATAAAACACGCCAGCGTATCCCTCTTTTTCAAAATCGCCAAATCGATGATAGGCTCCATCCGCAAACTGCTCAGAAGAAACTGTCGCTCGAGTTTTTATCGGCTCAATAATTGGCTCTTGTTTATCAGCGACCGGAATATCAAACGACGCCTCAAATATATCCCTCGTGTAATCACTCACTTTTTCAAGGCCAGCAACAAGCCGCTCTCGGCGAACGCGAAAATCAGCACGCTCTGCGTCGGTTTTGGGCCGACCATAAAAGTCGCCAAGAAATCTATCTTGATAATCTGCATACTCAAGCATTTTCGCCACCTTGCCGATATTGGTATCACCTGCAAACTCGGGATGCTTACGCATGGCGGTAAGTGACTCGCGAGCCATCTGTAGTGCTGGGCCGATGCGACTAATCGTTTGTCGGCTCAACACCTTCTCGGCGTCACCCGCAGTAAAAGCCTGACGGAGAGAGTCGACGGCAACATTAAACTTCCTTCCTTGTGAAACGAGGAACTTTTTGCGCACCTCGTCGGGTTGCGTTGGACTCGATGGCTCCGTCCCTGGCTGATAGAACCTTTCATCTTCAAAAACAACTGCGTTATTAGCAATGGCACTTTCGATTAATTGCCTTCTCTCGTCGTTTGACGGACGCTGATACGCTGCGTTCGCTGGGATAACAAATGCTTCAAAATCAGTAACGCTCATACCCTCGACGGGCAGATTATCAATCGCAGTCCGCAAGTCAGCGACCATTGCCTCTTCGCGCCTTCGCTTTAGAACGCTTGGTGCAAACCGCTCAGCGAAATAACGATTCTCTTCATAAAGGACTTTCCCCGAGACTCGCAAACTTGTCACTAATTGCGTAACCTCCTCTTGAGTTAAAACAACTTTTTTTGAAGAACCTATCTTCTCAATCGTGTTTTGAAAGCCTGCCTCGTCCATACCCGAAGACTTACTGAGAATCGAACTTAAGATAGCATCTCGAACAGCCTGGATAACCTCTGCTCTTTCTTGCCGAGCACGCGACACTGCACTCTCAAGGTGTTCTCGTACATCCCCAAGGCTTGGCTCACCACTTGCAGACATAAGGAAATCGAGCACTTCCTGAGTTAGCAAATACCCCGTTCCGTTATTATCTGCACGATAAACACCCGCCTTGCACAGGTCTTCACATAGCGAACGGACTTTTTGTTCGTTGGCCTCGTTTCTGTCTTCGGCACTGAACTGAGACCAAAAGTCATCCAATGTCAACTTTTCACCATCGTTTCCGGTGAATAGTAAATCTTTGAGTACTTCGTCACTCAGTTTTTCGAACGAGCGATTAATATCGTCAATCGGTGCCATACTAAGCGAATGATTCGAGCATAGCTGCAACCTTTTCTTTCGGCGGAATCGAGCCACCGTTAGCAGCACCGGCAACTTGGCGCAGCGCCTTCATTCGCTTGTCTTTCGAATAAAGTAACTCGCCCTTTTCTTTGAGCTTCTGAATCATTTGAATCACCGTCGTGCGATCACTAGAATCGAGCGTGTTCATATCTTGATTCGAACTAAAGAACGCGCGCAGCTTTTGCAAGGTAGATTTAAACACGTCTTCGTCACTCATTGATTCTACTCTCCCCATGTCCTGCTTTCCCGACAGAATAATATCAAATGACTCCTTCGCCTCTACCGCCTCAGCCTTAACGGGACGCATAAAGTCTGGTAACTGACTCTTTGATTTTTGCGCTGTAATACTATCCGGGAAAAAGGCGGGGAAACTATCGCGATATCCTCGCTGCTCCAGCTCAAGACGCGTAAGAACGGAGTTCAAATCGAGCTTAGTATCGCGGGTCAGGCCAGGGCGAGTAATAATACGAGTAGCCTCGGCACAGAGCCAGCCGACAACGGCCTCTTCCTTCGTGAAAACACTATTACCAAATCGGCTGACAGCCGCTTCGACATCCTTTTCTTTTGAGAAAATCTTCTCATACACACGGCGCATGTCATCTAAGAGCTTGCCGTTCGCCTTTATAGTCAGACTTAAGAGTTTTGCATAATGCTCAACACTCTGAGCCTCGGAGCTCGCCTCGAGCTGGTTGAACCCAGCCTCAATACGCCGAGCCTTTAAATTAAGTAACTCGACATCCTGCTCACTCGTACGAGTAGACTCTGCTAACTCTTCCAGTTCGACAATTCGCTGGTCGAGCCTCTCTGATTGAGCCGCTGCATCCTCCGGTGAATCTTCGCGCGCCTGCTCGGGCGAAACTCCGGACTCGAGCGCAGTCTGTTTGACCCTTTTCCGAGACTCCTTCGGAGCACGTGGTGCACGCTCGTCTTTGTTAGACACTTTTTCTGACTTCACCTTCATGCCGTCCTTGTCGGAAACATAGTCAATGTATTTCTCGTCGCCAATTTCGGGACGTGATTCGTCCGAAACATCAGTAGTATTCAAAACGTAAGCCAATAATGCCGCTTGTCGCTTCTTCGCTGGATTCATTACCGTACGAAGCGCCTCATTAAACGACACTGATTTCGGTCGGAAACCCGGCTTGAGCTTGATGTGGTCGGTAAACTTCTGCTCGGTGTCATACTTTGCAGCAATATTCAGCGCAACCAAGAAACCACCAAAGGTGCCAGGCTCGCCATCGTAACCGACTAATTCGGGATGCGCATCAATAATCTGTCGGTACTGCGTTGGAAAGGTGCGGACGACTTCCGGTGCTAAATACCAATTTCGGCCGAAATTTGCTCCAGCATCGAGCTTGAGGTATTCATACATTGCCCTCAAAATTGCCAGCTTACTCTCAGCATCAATCTCGTGGAGCCTCTCCCACTCCGGAAAAGGACTCTCTTTTATCTGTTCCACTACTGGAGCTTCTTCTGGCTCTACGCTCACGACCTCTTCTTTTGGAGCCGGCGCCTGAGCCACCTCAACTTTGGGTACTGGCATCTCTTCGCCGGGTGTAACAAGCAGGTATTTTTCTCCATCCCAACCAATGCCAATCTCCGCATCAGCCAATGCTCCAGTAAGCAAATAATTCTTCACCTCTTCGTCCGCTGCAGTTATACCGACTTTAGCCAGCATTTTTGCGAGCGATTTCATTGCTCGCGGCGCACCCTCTGGAGTCAGTGCCTTCTTTGGTGAATGATTCAACAATTTAAAAACCTCGGTTGAAAGTATGGACTTTTGCCTTCTTAAGAGCTCTTCCGGGGTAAATTCATGACTATTCGGTGCACTTGGCTGGTCAATTGCAGACATAGCTTGAATAAAGACAGTTAATTATTATTTATCGAACTCGTTACGAGCCTTTGAGGCACGAATTATTTTAATCGCCTCCTCTGCTGAATCCACCAAAGTGAAAAGCATACGGTCTGAGTGATCAATTGTTTTAAACTTCTCACACAAATCAGTTTCTATCCAGGCGATAATCGGCTGCCAGAACTCCCTGCCAACGAGCACAATCGGGATATGCGACTCGATTTTATGCGTTTGAATGAGCGTGGTTATCTCAAAAAGCTCATCGAGCGTGCCGAAGCCACCAGGAAAATACACATACGCCTGCGCCGAAAAAGACATCATCAGCTTACGACTGAAGAAGTAGTGAAAGCCGTGCGATTCATTGACGTATGGATTGATGCGCTGCTCAGTTGGTAGCTGAATGTTGATGCCGACTGATTTGCCGCCAGCTTCATGTGCACCACGATTAGCAGCCTCCATAATGCCCGGTCCACCACCAGTAACGATGGCGAAACCCTCTTTTGCAACAAGAGCGCCGAACTTGCGAGACTCCTCGTACCATTTACTTCCCTCTGGAGTTCGTGCCGAACCGAAAACGGTCACCGACTTGCGATAATTGGCGATAAACTGAAAGCCCTCGATGTACTCCGCCATAATACGGAATACGCGCCAATGCATTGATGAGCGAAAATCCTCCGGCTCCTTAAATTGCGGCAACTGAGAAGCGGGAACGTTCAGATTCTGCTTTATATGGTTTGACATGGAATAAGTATACCAAAAATCAAGCTGAGGCACACCCCTCCCCG
>CAZLKS010000013.1:0-20760 GCA_964560145.1 uncultured Candidatus Saccharibacteria bacterium
GCTTGCATAGGCCTTTACTCGGAAGCGAGTCAGACGGCGAAAATAACAGCAACCCTTTGGGACCCTGCCACTTTCCGCCATCTCCGTGTCGCCTCGGCCCTGCCTACCGCAGGCAGGCTCGAAGTAGCTGAAGCTACTCCTTGCGGCGAGTCTTCGTGAGCTGACGGAAATTGGCTAGGGTCGCGAATCTAAAGAAAAGTTAATAAGGGGCCCAAGTCAATTTGCACAGTTTCTAACTTATCTTTTTCAAAAATGCCGAGCTGGTTAGAATAGATACTTTCTTTCTCGGGAATTTTCAGATATTTTTTGGCACGAACGAAATCGTAAAGTTCTTTGGTGATGAGCACGTCGTTGAGGCAGTATGCCTTGAGTTCATCAAATCTTTTTTCAGCGTAGAGCATTGGAGCCTCAAGACCGGCGCCAGTTTTTCCTTTGCCGAGGTTCACGAGTGCGAGTGTGTTCAGACCAACGCGCCGACCAGTGCGACCTTCGATTTCTTCGCAGAGGTCAACACGGGGGTGCTCGGTGAATGATAACTCGAGGGTGTGGGCGAGTACGGGAAGATCGAAAAAGTTGGACGAGTAGCCAACGAGAAGTGCTGGGGTGGCGAGCAGTTCTTTGAGCTTCGGAAAGTCTGCTTCGAAGAAACTGAGGTACTCGTTTCGTGCATAGGAATATACACCAACAAAGGATGGGTGCAGTTCGGCGATGACTAGTCCAGAGGTCGGACCGTACATGTCTTTGGTTTCAATGTCGATAACGAGGGTGTCCATAGGGGGAGGTGATAGTTGATAGTGTATAGTGTATGGGTCCGTTTGTCATTCCGTGCCACGACACGCGATTCATCTTCGGTATCCTGGATTGCTTCGGCCGCCAGTGGCGGCACTCGTAATGACAGAGGCGGAGAGGTATACTTTTAGACATGACACCACTTGTTGTAATCATCAGCTACGCAATGAGCATTGGGACCGTCGTGCTTCACTTGGCACTTTTAGTATTTATTGTCGGGACGTTTATCAGTCCGGTCTGGCGTGAATGGTTGCACGAGCGAGTTGGCCGCCACGGCGCACTCGTTGCACTTGGTATCGTTGCGATGTCGCTTGTTGGTAGTCTTTTCTATTCGATGGTTGCAGGATTTAGCGCCTGCATTGTTTGCTGGATAGTTCGTGCATTTATGTATCCGCAAATCGTTGCGCTGGCCGCGTATTATCATAAGCCGCATCGCTGGATGCTGATTACTTCACTTGTTATGAGTATTGGCGCAATGCTTGCATCCGTATATCAGGTGCTGCTTCTTTCGGGTGGGACCATTGCCTCCATTTGCGGTGCGATTCCAGGTCTCGGTGATTGCACTGTTGAATACTTCCGCATTTTTGGTTACATCAACATCGCGACTATGTCACTTACTGCAGCAGTTGCGCTCGTCGTCTGCCAAGCTGTCGCATTGCACCGCAAGCACTGGATTAGTAATCGCTAGTAATCGCGAACAATGCTAATAAGAAATCGGTAATAATGCGAATAAGAGGTGTGAACGATGCGGCGTGCTGATTCCATTCGCATTATTACCTCTCCAATTCGAGTTGTTCGCGATTACTCGCGATTACTTCTGGCAGGCTTTGCACTTTCCGAAAAATTCTAAAGAATGACTAGTTACGGTAAATTCTTTTTCCTTCCCGAGTCGCACCCCTTCTTCTTCAACGTCGCGTTCTAATTCAACATCTTCAACTTTGCCGCACTTCGTGCAGATAAGGTGATGGTGATGGTGGTCGCTGGCGATTTCGTACCGTTTGGTGCTGTCACCAAAATCAACTGAACGGGCGATGTTTTGTTCAACCAAGAAGTTGAGTTCGCGATACACAGTTGTTTTGTTGGAGTGCAGTTTGTGTTTATCCAAATCATTGAGTAGGTCGGTGGCGGCGAGAGGGGAGGCGGCATTGCAGAGAGCGGCAATCATAAATCGACGCGCAGCCGTCATGCGGTGACCGCGTCCTTGGAGTAGGCGAATAACTTCGTTGGTTTCCATAGTTGCATTATGAAGCAACTTCTCATTTTGAGCAACCAGCACTTATTCACGGCCGTGAGTAAGCGAGTATTTTTTATGAAGACGAATTTTTGTAAAGGCTATTAAAACGAACGCGTCCCCGAGCATCCAGGTGGGGACACGTCGGGGACGGGGGTGCTACTTCTTGGTCACTGGTAGGTTTCGAACTCCTGCCAGTCTGCGAAGAACTTGCCGGCTTTGGTCAGAGCGTGAACCATTCCCTGGTCCTCCTGCCATTCTCCGGTGATGAGGTCCCAGGTTAGGAGGTTGCTGTACCAGCGCAGTGGCTGCTCTGCGTCGCACTTCTCTCGGATGAGAGCCAGGATGGTCTCCTCCGTGAACTTGTTGTCGGGGAGTGCAAGGAGTGCACGTAGAACATTCTGCACTCCCTTTTCGCGCACCAACATCGGTGCATTCATCGAGCACCGCCGCCGAGCCGCCTTGCCAAGCAGTTGGGCGACAGTGATTAGTCGAGCGGCGAAGTTGGCGTTGATGTCGGTCCGCCTTGAGGTCTCGGCGAGATCCAGTGCCGCCTCCAGAACCTGCGTCATCGTCCCACGAGTCAGTAGGTCGATGGCGGTGTCTTCTACGAGCGCAAGCGCTCGCGAGAGCTCGTCATCGTCTGCGCCGATGAGCGCAGGCCCGTACTGCTTGAAGAACTTCTCGATGGCATCAGGCCCATACAGGCCCGTCAGGTCAGTCGGAACGCGTATTTTGCACCTCCTTGCGTTTTTTAAAATATACTGTTATTTTGAATGTGTCAAATACAAAGCAACGCATGAAGAAGCATATCTATCTTGATTACGCAGCCACGACGCCGGTTGACCCGGCGGTTTTTGATGCAATGCTTCCATATCTATCCACTATAACCAATAACCCATCAACTGGTTTATTCGGTAATCCCGGATCCCTTCATTCTTATGGTCAGCAGGCTTCTGGGGCGGTTTTTATCGCACGGCAGATGATTGCTAAGGAGCTCAATTGTCACTACGGTGAAGTTGTTTTTGCCGGTTCGGCAACGGAGGCGAATAACCTCGCCTTGCGAGGAGCAGTACGAGGTTGGCAAATGGCAAATGGCAAAGAGCAAATGCTTCCGCGGATTATCATTTCGGCTATCGAACACGAGAGCGTTTTGGCGACTGCAAAAGATTTAGAAAAAGATGGAGTTGAAGTTGTTGTCATTCCTGTATCAAAAGATGGGGTTGTCGATTTGAAGAAATTAAAGGCCGCGCTCAATGAGCGGACGGTTCTTGTTTCGGTTATGTATGCCAACAACGAGATTGGCACTATTCAACCAGTTGCTGAGGTTGCAAAAATCATCCGCGACTTCCGTGCATCCTCTGCTATAGGCAATAAGCCATTAGCTATTCGCTACCCGCTTCTTCATACTGATGCGGTACAAGCTTTCCAGTATCTGGAATGCGATGTGCAGGAGCTCGGCGTTGATTTACTAACGCTTTCTGCGCACAAGATTTATGGACCGAAAGGAATCGGTGCGCTGTACGTCCGCAGTCAGCCCGCTTCCAAACTATCCACTACAAACTATCCACTATCAACTATTCTAACCGGTGGCGGGCAGGAGAGTGGTTTACGTTCTGGTACAGAGAACGTTCCTTGCATTGTTGGGTTTGCAAAGGCGGTTGGGCTTGCAGCGATGGATAGGGAAGACGAGGCTGTTCGTGTAGCGAAGCTGCGTGATCAGGCGTGGGTTGGCATCAAAAAGCTTTTCCCGAAAGCCGTCTTGAATGGTTCGATTCATGGCCGTCTTCCTAATAATTTGAATTTTCATCTTCCTGGCGTTTTAGGGGAGCAGCTTCTCGTTGCTCTTGATATGCAGGGTGTGGCGGTTTCATCGGGTACTGCTTGTACTGCTCGGTCCACAAATCCATCGCATGTTGTGTTGGCTCTCGGCTATGATGAAAAAAGAGCAAAAAACAGTGTGCGAATTTCTCTCGGTCGCATGACGGCTAAAAAGGAGATTGCTGATTTTTTAAAGGAGCTCAAAAAGGCGAAAGAAATGCTCGTATAGTTCTGTAGTATAAAAGCGAAACGGCCGGAGAAGCGACTCTCCGTCGTTTCCCTGGCCGTCATGCGTCATCGACTGCTGCTCTTGCGAGCGAGCAGGCGGTACTCGATTGCGTCGCTTTTGATTCGCTCACATTCGATTCGAGCTCCCCACGCCTCTGCAATAGGCTGCAGTGCTTGTGTGAGTGCTGCGGTGTTTGCGAATTCTACTGCACCTTTGGGGACGATGTGCTGGCCGACTGCCCGGCCTTGCGCCGCGAATGCTGCGGCGTGGCTGGGACTAATCAACCTTTCGAGTCCCGGCGGTATTGCTGCCTGCAAATCTGCCGTGAGCTGCGCCCGTTGCCTGAGTAGTTCCACCACCCGATTGGCGAGTGTATCGTCGCTCATGTGCACCTCCCGAGAGAATAGTATCATGGCGATTTTTGTTTGCAAAATGTGTCGTTCTGTTGTATTTTTCGAAGCTAGAGCTCAGTGTTATAATCATCCCATATGGCAAACATGAATAATAAGAATTTCAACCGTTTTACCGTTAAAGCTCAGGAAGCCTTGCAAAACGCACAGGAGTTAGCCTCGAGCTACAGCCATGGCGAGTTTAAAGCCGCACATTTGCTTACCAGTCTTATTAATGATGAGAGTTCTTTGGTTGTGCCGCTGTTGATTAAGGCGGGTCTAAACATCGACGAGCTCGATCATGAGCTCGAGCATCAGCTTAAAGAGATGCCGAAGATTTTTTCGAGTTCGAATGCTGGGCAGCTATATTTGTCGCAAGAGTTAATTCAAATTCTTGAAAAGGCGGCGAAGATTGCTGCTAGCCAAAAAGACGAATTTATCTCCTGCGAGCATCTTTTGCTGGCGATTTTGGATACCGACTCAACGGCTCGTGCTATTTTAGATCGTATGGGGCTGCGCAAAGAGGTTGCAGTGAAGGTGCTTGCCTCGCTTCGGGGCAATACACGAGTTACCGACGAAACGCCCGAGAGTAAGTTCCAGGTTCTCGAAAAATATGCCGTTAACTTAACTGCCAAAGCACGAGAGGGGAAGCTCGACCCAGTCATTGGGCGCGAAGAAGAGCTGCGTCGCGTTATCCAGGTACTTTCTCGTCGCACTAAAAACAATCCAGTCCTCATCGGTGAACCGGGTGTTGGTAAGACTGCTATCGTTGAGGGGCTCGCTCAGAAGATTATCTCCGGCGAGGTGCCCGAAACGCTTAAGGGTAAGGAGGTGCTTTCACTTGATTTGGGTTCGCTCATTGCCGGAACGAAGTTTCGTGGTGAATTCGAGGATCGACTAAAGGCTTTCATTAAAGAGATACAGGCTTCTGCTGGTCGCTTGATTCTATTCATCGACGAGATTCACATGATTGTGGGTGCTGGTGCGGCCGAAGGTGCCATTGATGCAAGTAATTTGCTCAAGCCGGCGTTAGCCCGCGGCGAACTACATGCTATTGGCGCAACAACAATTCGTGAATATCAGCGACACATCGAAAAGGATTCTGCGCTTGAACGACGCTTCGCGCCAATTATGGTTGAAGAGCCATCCGTTGAGGATTCGGTTTCGATTTTGCGCGGCCTGAAGGAAAAGTATGAAATTCACCACGGACTGCGTATCAGCGATCGTGCCTTGATTGCCGCTGTTCAGTTATCTTCGCGCTATATTAGTGATCGCTTTTTGCCAGATAAAGCCGTAGATTTAGTTGACGAAGCGGCAGCTGCAGTCAAAATGGAAACTGAAAGCACGCCGACTGAGCTCGACAAAATCCGTCGCGAAATTACTCGCTTGGAAATCGAGAAGAAGGCGCTAGAAAACGAGGCGACACCTAAAAAACGTGGGGCGAAGTCTTCGAAAAATGCCACAACCAACGAAAAACGATTAGCTGAAATCGAGGAACAGCTCGGCACATTAAAAAAGAAGAATGATGAGCTTTCTGCTGCGTGGAAGACCGAGACTATGACGCTTGAGAACTTCCATCAATTGCGCAAGAAGATTGATGCTTTGCGAAAAGAAGCTGAGATAGCTGAGCGCGGTGGCAATCTCGAACGAGTAGCTCAGGTGCTCTACGGTGAGTTGCCGCAGGCGGAAAAAGACTACAAGGCTTTTGAAAATAAGCATTTTTCTGACGAAGCTGCACCAGTCGCCGGAGAAGGTAAAAAGAAAAAGAAATCAGCGGTTCTTCCAGCAATTTCGATTAAAGAGGTTGTCGATGAGGAGGATATCGCCTCAGTCGTTGCTCGTTGGACGGGTATTCCTGTAAATAAAATGCTTGAGAGCGAGGGAGAGAAGATGCTCAAGCTTGAGGAGGTTCTACATCAGCGGGTTGTTGGTCAAGAAGAGGCTGTTTCCGCCGTCTCAAGTGCACTGCGCCGTGCTCGCGCTGGACTTGCTCATGAAGACCGTCCACTTGGTAGTTTCATGTTTCTAGGACCAACTGGTGTCGGTAAAACTGAACTCGCTCGTTCGCTGGCTGAACTCATGTTTAATGACGACAAAGCGATTGTCCGTATTGATATGAGTGAGTACATGGAGAAGCATGCGGTAAGTCGGCTTATTGGTTCGCCGCCGGGCTATGTCGGTTTCGAAGAGGGGGGACAGCTCACTGAAATTATTCGTCATCGGCCGTATAGTCTCATTCTGTTCGATGAGATTGAAAAAGCACATCCAGAGGTCTTTAATATTCTTCTTCAAATACTTGATAATGGTCGGCTGACTGATGCGCATGGTAAATCCGTTAACTTCAAGAATACGATTATTATCATGACGAGTAATGTCGGCAGTCATTACTTCAAGGAGATGGCCTCACTCGGATTCAGTAGTGGCGAAAGCGAGAAGAAGATTGAGCAACACGAGGACGAGTTCAAGGAGCGAGTGAAGAGCGACCTCAAGGGTCACTTCAAGCCGGAATTCTTAAATCGCATCGACGAGATTATTGTCTTCAAGTCCCTCCGTCGTGCGGATATTGAAAAAATTGTGGATATTCAGCTTGGCCAGATTAAGGAGACGTTGGCAAAGCGGGGCATCTCCATCGTTATTGATGCAACAACTCGCAAGTTTATTGTTGAGCATGGGTTCGATGCCGATTTTGGTGCTCGGCCGATTGCACGCTTGATTCAGAAGACTATTCTCGATGCGATGGCCGATCGAATAATTCGCGGGCAGATTAAAGATGGTGACAAGGTGAAAATTGCTTTCGTGAATCAGTCGCCGGTTATTAGTGTTGTGTAAACAACAAAGTATGCCCGAACGAGTCATAATTTCTGCGGCCCGTACGACGCACCGGGCGTTTCGTGTGCTTCAGGCGGTATGGAAAAGGGGAGGGCCGCTTACCCCTGTTATCGCAAAAGCGATTATTTTCGGTTTGCTGCTTTTGTATGTGCAGGCGAGCGATTTTGCCGTTTGGCCAACATTCCTGCTGGTGATTGTTGCGACGGTGTCATATATGCAGCCCGTTTCGAAAACGTTCACTTTTAGTACCTCATTTTTCCTTGTCCTAGCATTGGCGCTGCTACTAACTTCACGATTCGTGATTACGCTTCCGATTCAGATGCATGCTGGCGCTATTGGCGAGCTGCTCTTTGCCGTTTCTTTCGGCTTCCTGTTCTTTATGCTCCTTGGTATTAAAAACATGACACTCTCTCGCCGCCGTGAGTGGCACATTGTGCTCTTTATCGCGTTGATTTACGGTATTAGTCTCTTGTACTTTACCTCGCTCACACATCAGCACCCATGGAGAAATGGTCTTCTCATCGGGCTTTTTGCTTTCTTATTGTATCGAGAGTATTTCCTGACGCAGGAACATGCTAAGAGTCGGGCGCTCACATTGATTTCTTTGACATTAACACTACTCACTATTGAACTTGCGTGGGTTATCAGTTTACTACCGATTGGTTTCAGCAAAGAGGCAAGCGTACTGACGCTTTTTGCTATGGTAATCGCAAGTGTTGTTGACCGCTATCTGCACGGCACACTTACCGCACGTTTTTTGCGGCTTTCGGCGGCACTCGTTGTAGTGCTGATTACGGTTATCTTTGTTTCAGCACGCTGGTTCATCTAGCTGCTTGCGGCTTGTGATAAGCCGTCAAGTTTGAATATGTCTGGTCGATACAGATTGGCGCGGCGCGTCCACTTTTCAAACGATGCTGTATCGTTCTCTAGCTGAGCAAGCTGGATGAGAACACGAATGAATTCAAGTCGAGTTGGTGATTTTTCAAGTGCCATTTCGAAAGTCTTTCTGCCACGTGCGAGGTATTCTGGAAGGTTGAACGCCAAGCCCGCTCGCATGTTTATGCCGCCATTAATGAAGGCTTGCTTTAGTCCGGCATACAAAGATAGGTTCTGGTCGTAGATTGTGTTGATATCGTCGAGGACTTGCTTCATTTCTTCGCGTGCTTGCGCACTGGTAGTGACCTTTTCATTTTGTGATGCATTTTCAACGACGTTCAGGATGAACTTTTGATACATCGCCACCGTTTCTTCCTGTCCAATCGGGCTCTTGAAGGCAAGTGCTTGGTGGAAAGCATCGACAATCTTGAGTGGGTCGACTGTTTGTTTGACGCCAGCAGTTACTTGAGCAGCAAGCGTGTTCTGCAATAATAGTGCATTTACGAGCAATCGATTTTTTTGCAGTGGAAGCACTGCGGTGTAGTACAGTAGGCCAATGATGCCGAGCGTCAGAATGCTTGCCGTTGCTATGTTGGCACCAAGAATAGCCGCATTTTCTTGCGGACTTACATGAATCTCCGTGTTGTCGGTATTGATGAATAGAATGAGGAAACAAAATAATCCGATGTAGATGGGCAGGGTGTCGAATAGGAAGAATCCTTGAATGAGATAGGCGATAGGGACAACAAAGAGAATGCTGTACCACAAATCTTTTGCTCGCTTGCGAAGCTCGCGATAATAGAAGAAGAAGATTGCGAGCCAAGGAATGAGCACTAACATACCACCGCTGATGGCGTATTCTAGAAAAATGTTATGTGTTCGGTCGAAGAATGACTCAATGCCGTAGTGTTTCGGATTGTAGTATTTATCGAAGGGTGCCGCAAAGTTTTCTACTCCCCAGCCAGCGACTGGTTTTTCAATTGCGCCAGCGAGTCCAGACCCCCATGTCCAAACGCGGGGCTTGGTGTCATTCATCGCACTGCTGAAGTTAATCAAGCGGTTGAGTATCGGAACATGTTTCCAAACGGCGAGGTTGTGACTGGCAAAGAAGATGCCGATGAGTAATAGTCCGGCACCAAAGAAGATGCCGAGACCGAGCCGCCAGCGCCTGTCACGAGTGATGAAGAAGTGTACAATAGCAAAGACCAGCAGGGCGACAACTAATCCAAGGAATGCGCCGCGCGTTCCGGTTTTGAGGAAAATGAAGAGCTCGAATATAAACAATGTGCCAACGATTGTCCGCCAGATTACGTCCTTATTATGTATAAAGAAGTATATAAGGAAGGCCATAATGAAGAGCAGGTAGGCCGCGAGATATGAGGGATTGCCGAGTGTCCCGCTGACTCTTTCTCCGGGGGCGATGACAAACCAGTTAGCATCGTTGATTGGCGTGATGAGTTGGAGAAACGCATATACGCACATCGGGATACTGACGATGATGTTCGTGAGTAGGAAGCGTTCAATACTCTTTCTGTCGGTGAACTGCAAGAAGGCGAGGATGAAGAAGATTGCGTAATGAAGAATTTGGAATGCACCATCTCCGCGTTCAAAGTTGGACCAAAATGATTGTGTTGGGTTGACGCCGATGAGTGCGGTCGCGGTAATCATGACGGCAAAGACCGCGACACAGATGACGATGGGGTGCTTGAGTTTTTGAATGAGGCGAGCAAAGAACTCGCGGTCACCAAAGTGGGCGAGAACGTGAAAGAGGAAGAAGAGGAGTGCCAGCTCGACTAAGACGCGAAATGTTATGGCTTTGCCGGCGATAAAGGGAAAGAACATCGCTTTAATAAGAAGCAGGGGGGTAACGAGCGATGCGTAGAGGAAAAACTTCGAAAGTTTATAAAACATATTCTGTAGTATAACCCGTTGCATCGTATTTCGGCTATACTTAAGTGAAAAGCAGCTTTGCTATGAATAGCTTTCTTAAAAAATACATTCCATTTTTGAAGGAGGGTGATCACTTTTTTGTTATCGAGATATTCGGTTCTATTATTCGTGGCACTCTCATTCTGGTGGAGGCGGAGGCTAAGCGAGTTCATGTTTTAAACAGCCAAGAGGTGCTTTGTGGTGATTCTACGCTCGAGGGGTTTACTCATGTTTTGCCCGAACTCATCAAGCGCGCGAAGGTGCCCGCGACCGTTCGTGTGTTGGCGTTACTCGACCATCGTCGTGCCGCAGTTTTGAGCACGCCGATTGTCTTAACGCGGAGCGATTCAATCTCTGAGTTACGACAGTCTGAATTTGAAAACCTCGTGTCGCACGGTCTTTGGAAACTCGTGAACACGCATCGTCCGGTTGTTGCCGCAGCGATGAATATCCCTGAAACACGTGTGCGTCTTGCTGATGCTGATGTTATGCAAATCAAGCTTGATGGCCATCGCGTCGTCAACCCGATTGGTTTTGCTGCTCGCTCAGTTGAGCTTTGGTATCGTGAGACCTTTGTTGATGAGGTGCTCTTAAAGCATTTAGGGGAGGCGTTAACCGAGGATAACCTTAACTCCATTGTCGAGACACCAGCGATGATTGCACAATTGATTGCACGCGCTCGACCGCAAGAGTCTTTCTTATTCGTGAGCGTTGGCGCAGAAGAAAGTTTCATCTATTACGTTGATCATCTTGCCTGTGCCTACGTTGATTCGTTTCATTGGGGGACAAAGACTTTGCTCGGCGGTGTTGCGCATCAATTTGGCATGACGAATGAAGTTGTTTCAGAGCTTTTATCGCAGTATGGCGCCGGACGTGTTTCAGTAGCGGTGCGCCGGGCAGTTGAGGCGGCGGCGAGTGGCGAATTGGCTATTTTGAGTAATGGGATTGCAGCACATCAACCCAAAACAGGAGAACTCCCCATCTATATACATAGCGCAGTTTCATTACCAGGCTTCTTGTTTGACAAGACTTTCATGCGTCGTTTGCATCTTTCACTCTCGTTAACGGAGGTTAACGAGCATTTTATTGGCGAACAAACAGGGTTTGTTGTACAATTACAGAAGAACAAAGCAGATTTACAAACGCAGTTTACATTCGATGCCATACTGGCAGCGATTGCTGATCGGTATGCCGCATCGGCGGTGCCGCTTGTGAGCCGTGCAGCGAAACAGCGGGCTCGCTGGGGGAATATGTCTCGTGCGTAATAAACATTTTAAGTACATCAAAAAAAGATGGCAGAGGTAACAAGAATAACAGTTGGTAAAAGTGACGAAGCGACTATTGTCGCCGAGCAGTTAATTGATGCTGATACGACAACTATTATTTTTGTTATTCCGCGAGGGTCAGTCTTTAGCCAGTCACTCAACAATTTTAAATTGCTCAAGAGAGAGGGTGATGTTTTGGGTAAGGAAATCATCATTGAGTCGGAAGATCCTGCAGTGCAAGAGCGTGCTGTTAAAGCTGGGTTAGAGATTGGAGAAACTGCACCGACAGCTAACGATGAAGATGACGAGCCAAGTCCTTCGAGCGAAAAGTCTTTTTCTGCTCGTTTACCTCGTGGGCGTTCGTTGCGGGTTAAGGCCGCACCAGAGGAAGATGAGCCGGTTCGCAAAATTGCACGTTCAAAGAAGAAGGCGGCTCCGGTTGAAGCGGAGGATGTTGTTGATGCGGATGTTCCGCCACTTCCAGACTCGGTTGTGCCGAATCACGGTGAACCAGTTCGTCCGGCCAAAGTCCGCGGTAATTTTTGGAGTGTCCGACGGGTGGTTCGTACGATTATCGTTGGCGGCATTATTGCTGGAATCGTGTATGTTGGATTCGGTGTTTTGCCAAAAGCAACGGTGGAGTTAACTGCGAAAAAAGACGTCTGGTCGTATACTGGCGTCGTCATGGTTGACAAGGGGATTACAAAGCTCGACGTTGCAAGTGCAAAAATTCCTGGACAGGTTTTTACGCAGAAGAATTCGGCAACAATTAAACAAAAGGCAAGTGGTAATCAATTTGTCGAAAGAAAAGCAACTGGGGCACTGACAGTGTACAACGCTTACAGTTCGCAGTCTCAAAGCATTGTTGCCAACACTCGTTTTGTGACAAGTACCGGAATCGTTTTTCGAATTACAAAGGCGCTCATCATCCCAGGTGCGAAAATTGAAAATGGTGGAATAATTCCGTCGAGCGTCGTTGCTGAGGTGGTTGCCGACAAGCCGGGTATTGCTGCTAACCTTGGGCCTACCACGCATCTGAGCATCCCTGGATTTGCTAAGACGCCGAAATATAAAGGATTTTACGGTGACTTAAAGGAAGGCACGAGCGGTGGTTTTTCTGGGCAAACGCGTATTGCTACAGACGCTGATATTAAGTCCGCTAAAGCCGCTAGTGAAAAGGCTGCCGAGGCGCTTGTTCGTGGACAGATTACTGGGCTCATTCCTGATGGCTTTAAGACGGTTGACAGTGCTACGCGTTTTTCAGTGAGTAAGCAAACGGTGAATCCCATTGCAGACGATGAAGGAAACTTTAGCGTTGTTACCGAAGCACAATTATCCGTCTTTGCATTCAGAGAGCAGGACGTAAAAGAGTTCTTGACCGCTCGCATGGCTGCAGAGAAAAAAGAGTACAAAGTTGACACTGAGGAGTTAAAGTATACCGGTGGAACGCAAAGCACCGTTTCGGCTGGTAGAATATCGCTGAATGTCGCGTACAAAGCCGCCATCTCTTATATTCTTGATGTCGATTCGTTACGTGCAGCAATCGCTGGTAAGAAAAAGTCTGAGCTCGGCGGCATCATCGGAAAAGTATCCGGTCTCGAGAAGGGAAACGTGAAGCTCTGGCCCTTTTATGTTCAGCGAGTCACGTCCAACCCTGAGAAAATTGCTATCGTTGTGCAGTAGGATAATCTTCGTGGTAGGGTAGTGGCATGCATAGAATCACGGAGAATATTTTGACGTCGAAGAAGTATCGAGCGCTCTATCCTAAAACAGTGGATAGGGTTGTTGTTGATTCTTGCGTGAAGTATGGAGAGGAGCGAGCAGAAGAAGAGGCTCGCAGCGTGCTTCATCAAATATGGGGAAGTTATTACAGCACGCGGCCTGATTTTAAAAAATTGTGGAAAAAATTTCAGGAAGAGGTCGCGGCTGGTAATCGCGAACAGGCAATTGATACCGTTTTGCGGCTGCATGCTTCGAGCGCGGAGCGGCAACCAATTTTCGATGACTTTTATAAAAAGATTTTCGCTATCACTGGGGTGCCTTCTTCAATAGTAGACCACGGCTGCTGTCTCGACCCAGTGGCCTTCGAACGTATGACTGCCCGCGCCGCCCCCTCCGTCATCCCGCTCTCGTCTGTCATTCCGGGATTGACCCGGAATCCATCTCCCGGCTTTTCCTACCAAGCCTTCGATATAGACACGGAAGAAGTCGAATTTCTTCAAAAAGCCTGCAAGCTGCTTGGGTACGGTGAATCGGTAAAAGTGGCTGCTGGCGACGCGATTAGTGGCGAGCCGGTACCCGCCGATGTTGTCTTTATGTTGAAACTTTTGCCAGTTCTTGAACAGCAGCGAAAAGGTTCGGCGCGTGGGGTATTAATGAAGCAACGATGCAAGTGGCTGGTAGTGTCATATCCCGTTGCTAGTTTGTCTGGCAAAGAAAAGGGGATGACTGAGTTTTATTCGAAGCAGTTTTTGGAACTTACTGCCGATTTGAATTGGAGAATCGAACGACTACTTTTTGCGACCGAACTCGTCTTTGTCTGCCGACTCTAGTTCTCCAGTTTGTCATTCTGACGTACTCGGAAGAAACCAGTTGAGGGTGTTGCGTTATTGATGCTTTTGTGCTATTATACATCGGTCAAAAACGGGGAATAACTCCTCGTGACAACCTCAGGAGGGGGTGGGCCATGGCAACAGGTATGAGTGCGATGACGGGAACGCCGACTTGGTGGCAGCGACACGCGCACCTTGTCGTGATGTGGGCGGCGGCAGCCGTCGTCGGTCTCACGACCGGCCTCTGGTTGCTCGCCGGCATCCTCGCCGCATTCGAGTTCGTGCACCAGTGCGTGCACGCCGAGAAGCACCACGGTGCTGACTGGCGGGCGGGTTTGGCGCCGTTTCTGGTGGCCTCAGTTGTGGTCTGTTTGACGACCGGGCTCGGCACCTTTTACCCCTACCGGTTCATGTATCGGCAGGAGGTGTGGACGGGGTGGGCAGTGTTCGCTGCGGTGGTGCTCGCCATCGCCGGGCAGGTGGTCGTGAGTGAGGGCTGGCACCGAGGTGCACCACCGCACCGGTGGGAGTATCAGGGCAGCCTGTTGGCCGCGTGGCCGGTGCGGCTGCTCGGAGTCACCGCGATGGTGACGGGGGTCTGGGTAACTTCCGGGCTCCTGGGGCTGTAGCCCCGAACGCGACGGGGCGGTAGGCAGAGGCGACGGTGTCGCTCTGCCGCCGCCTCTGTTTATTTTTCGAAAGTCTATTTTTTGATTTGTCGCCGCAGTTCGTCATCCTGAGGTAAGCCCCGAAGGAAGTTTACCGAAGGGGCGCACTCGGCTTGTCGTCAGGCGAGACATCTTTTTTGATGTTTTTTTAGTTTGTCATGTCGAAGCCGAGACATCTGGTACTATTTTTGGAAACCAGATCCCTCGGCTTCGGGATGACAGAAAAAAAGTGGAATGATAACGAGTGTTGCGTTATTCATGCCTTCATGGTGGAATATACCTGTCAAAATAGGTAATTGTTCCCGTGACATCTTCGGAAGGAGATCGAGAATGCCGACATTTGGATTGGATGGAGATCAGGGTCCGCGCGGTGCTGGCTGGGGGCCGATTCCGGAGCGCAGTGTGGAAGCTGAACCTGTGACTCCATCGCCTCAGCCCACCTGGTGGCAGCGGCACGTTCAACTCATCACGCTCTGGACACTGGCAGTCATGGCTGGGTTTCTGAGCGGCAACTGGGTGATGGCCGGCATCGCTTTCTTCGGCGCACTGATTCAGGAAAGTTGGAATGCGGTGCAGAACAACCGCAATGACTGGCGGGGCCAGTTCTGGGTCTTCCACCTGAGCGTCATGTGCTGCGGAGTCGTGCTTGTTGGTGGCATCGCTGCGCTGATGGGGATGGCCAAGGCCGGACACGTTTCGCCAAGTCTCGTGGTGATATTGCCCGGACTGACTCTGCTTTATCTCGTAGGGCAAGTCATATTGAGTCTGGCCTGGCGCAGCAGCGTTCTTGATCAACAGAAGAGTATGGTGGGGCTCAACGCTTCTGCGACACTCTTCGGGCTCACCGCAATGGCACTCTCGGTTGAGATACAACGAATCACGGGTGCCTGCGGGTGAGGAATCGCGACGGGGCGGTAGACAGAGGCGGCGACGCTCTCGTGTCGCCGCCTCTGTTTATTTAGTCTGTCATCCCGAAGCCGAGGGATCTGGTCTTCATTCTTATGCTAAGGAATACCAGATGTCTCGGCTTCGACATGACAGAAGGGGGCGGGATGACAGAGGGGAGGGTGTAGAGCGACAGAAAGGGAGCCCCCGCATCACCTATAGGTGTGCACCCTGTAAAGGTTTGACAAAAAAGCAGAGTCTGCTATCATATTCCAATCAATGATAGACACTAAGAAGGTGCGACAAGTAGAGGGTCTCGTAGAAGAGGCGCTGCCTGGCGCAAAGTTCAGAGTTAAACTTCCGGATAATACATTGGCCTTAGGCCATCTCGCGGGTAAGATGCGGTTATACCACATCAAGATAATCCCCGGGGACCGGGTTCTCATTGAATTTACCCCATATGACCAAGAAAGGGGTAGAATAGTTCGTCGACTCTAAAAGTTAATCGGCTTACCAACACTAAATTATATGAAGGTTCGATCGTCTGTAAAAAAAGTGTGTCAGAAATGTAAGACTGTCCGACGCGGAGGTCGTATTTTTGTAGTGTGCTCAACGCCGAAGCACAAGCAACGTCAAGGATAAACTTGTCATATTTAAATATTTAAACATTCTCAGATATGCGTATTGCCGGTATCAACATTCCAGACAACAAGCGAATCGACATTGCTCTTCGTTATATTTATGGCGTTGGCCCAGCCCGAGCAACTCAAATTGTTAAAGAGGTTGGCGTTGACTCAAAGAAAAAGGCGAAAGACCTCGAATCAACCGAAATCAACAAGATCAAAGAGTACATCGAAAAGAACTGGAAAATCGAAGGTGAGCTTCGCAGTATCATCAAGCAGAACATCGGTATGATGAAGGAAATGGCTAGCTACCGTGGTACTCGCCACGCTCGTCGTTTGCCTGTTCGTGGGCAGCGCACCAAAACCAACTCTCGTACCGTCCGTGGCAACACTCGTAAGACGGCTGGTAGCGGTAAACGTAAGGTAGACCTGAAGTAGTGAGCTCGTTAATCAGTTGGTCGGTTAATCGGTAAAGACCGAGAACAGAATGAACTGGTTAACAGATTAACTAATCAACTGATTAATAGAACATATGGGTAAAAAGAAAATTGGTACGCAAACTGGAGCAGAAGCAGTAGCACAGGCAGACGCCATTGAGGGTGCCGTAGCTGCTGCATCCGCGAAGAACGTTACAAAGAAATTTGAAAAGGGGAACGTCTACGTCAAGGCGAGCTACAACAATACGATTATCTCTGTGACCGACGAAAAGGGTAATATCGTTGCTTGGGGTACTGCTGGTAGTCTCGGCTTTAAGGGTCCAAAGAAGGCTACGCCATTTGCTGCTAGTAAGGTTGTTGCCGCTCTGACCGAAAAGCTTCGTAAGGCTGGCCTACAAAAGGTCACCATCTACTTAAACGGTATTGGTGGCGGTCGCGATTCTTCGGTTCGATCCTTCGTTAACCAAGGCTTTGAGTTGCTTGGCATTCACGATGTAACTCCAATTCCGCACAATGGTCCGAAACCTAAGAAGGTAAGACGAATCTAGTGAACTAACCGACAACCTACTCATATGTTTAATACTAAAGCTAAACAAGAACGCAAACTCGGCACTCCGCTTTTCTTAAAGCCGTTCCGCAGTGCCACTGGAAAGTCGGCTATTGTTCGCCGTCCAGCCCGTCCGGGTCAACATGGTGCTTCTCGTCGTCGTGCTGGTTCTGAATTCGCTCGCCAGCTTTTAGAGAAGCAAAAGGTACGCTTTACCTATGGTATTCGAGAAGCGCAGATGAAAAAGTACTTTAAGACTGCTAGCAAGAGCACTGAGAGTACTGGTATCGCTTTGATCAATCTACTTGAGCGCCGCTTGGACAATGTTGTCTATCGCTTGGGTATTGCGCCGTCCCGTTCTGTTGCTCGTCAGCTTGTCGGCCATGGTCACATTCAAGTGAATGGAAAGCGCGTTTCGGCTCCGTCAGCTCAGACATACATCGGAGATGTTGTTACTGTTCGCTCACAGTCAAAGGAGTACGCTCCATTCAAAGATATGACTGAGCGTTTGAAAAAAGCTGATGCTCCAGCGTGGCTTACCATGAACCCAGAAACTGCCGCCGGAACCGTGAAGATGCTACCAAAGGATATTGATACTGGTTTTGACATTTCCTTGGTAGTTGATTATTATTCAAAACTAGTCAAGTAGGCGTGGCACTGTCGTAGCCATTACATTAATTAAAAACATATGGAAAAAATTTCGCTCAGCGAGAACTTGAAAGTAGTGACGATCTCTGAAAACGAAACCATCGGTGTCTTCGACATCGAGGGGCTTTATCGTGGATACGGATTAACGATAGGTAACGCGCTGCGTCGCGTCCTTCTTTCTTCTCTTCCAGGTGCCGCTATCACCAGTGTCAAAATTAAAGGTGTTGGTCACGAGTTTTCAACCATTCCGGGTGTACTGGAGGATGTCGTGGAAATATGCCTCAACTTGAAGAAGGTGCGTTTTCAATTCCCTGGCGAGAGCGGTTTTACTGAGCCAGAGCTTTTGACTCTTTCTGCGAAGGGCGAGGGAGCTGTTACTGCTGCTGCCATTACCGATTCGGGTCGCGTGACCGTTGTGAACAAGGACCAGCACATTGCTACTCTTACCCAGAAGGGCGTTGAACTCGAAATCGAGCTGACTATTGAGAAGGGTTTCGGTTATGTTCCGTCTGAGGCTTTGAAGAATGGTACCTTGCCAGTTGGTGTTTTGAAACTTGACGCCTTATTCTCCCCAGTGACTCGCGTCAATATGGTTAACGAGAACATGCGCGTTGGTGATAAGACCGACTTCAATCGCGTTCGCTTGTCCGTTGAAACCGATGGTGGTATTAAGCCATCCGTTGCACTTCGCGAGGCCCTTTCCATCTTGACTGACCATTTCTCTAAAGTTCTTTCTCAGCTTGGCGGTTCGCCAGCTGAAGCAGAGCTTTCTGCTTCGGTAGAGGAGGATGGTGCAGACGAGGAGAAGAAGTCCAAGAAAAAGTCAAAAAAGAAAGCGTAATTTAATCAACTGAATATATGGCCTTAATGCGTAAATTTCATAGAACTACCGGTCGCCGCCGTGCTTTTCGCAAACAAATTGCGACGAGTTTGATTACTCACGGCAGCATTACGACGACTGTTGAACGAGCAAAAGAAATCAAGCCGCTCGTTGAGCGTTATGTCACTTACGCTAAGACTGGGCAGACTGCTAAGCTTCGTTCTTTGCTCGCCGTGCTTCCGAAGGGTGCCGCCGAGAAGATGTTTTACGAAATCGGTCCAAAGTATAAGAGTCGTACCGGTGGTTACCTGCGCATTACTAAAAATGCGGCGCAGCGCATGCGTGATGGTGCCAACATGGCAACTATTGAATTTGTATAAAAATATGGCTGATAAGCAACAGACAAAACAGTATGAGTTTGATGCAGCGAACGAGGTCCTCGGACGTCTTGCTGCGAAAATTGCAGTTATCTTGCAGGGTAAGACCGATGCGGCGTATGAACCACGTCTGGCTGGTAACAACGTTGTTATCGTCAAGAACGCTTCGAAGGTAAAAGTCTCTGGCAAGAAGGAGGTGCAAAAGGAATACTACCACCACACTGGCTACCAGGGTCACCTTCGCACTAAGCCGCTTGGTGAGATGCGTAAGACGAACCCGTGCCGTATGATTGAGTACGCCGTTTATAACATGCTCCCGAAGAATCGTCTTCGCCCAACTCGTATGAAGCGTCTTAAGATAACGGCATAAAAGTATGACTACAACTAAAACAGTAAAAGCAGAAAAGGTAGTAAAGCATCACGCCCCAAAGGCAGGTGTTTTCGAGGGACGCTACAAGCAGGGACGCGGCGGTCGCAAGACTGCTTCAGCTCAGATTCGTTTGTACCCGAAGAACACCGGCATCTTGGTTAACGGTAAAGATTACACTCAGTATTTTGCGCAGCCAAAGCACCAGCTGGTTGTTACCTCGCCGCTTACCCTTACTGAGCTTTTGAACAGCATGGGTGTCAGTGCTCACGTAAATGGTGGTGGTATCGCCGGACAGGCGGATGCTGTTCGCCACGGTATCGCTCGTGCTCTTATCGCTCACGACCCAAGTCTGCGTAAAGCACTGAAGCGTGATGGCTTCCTGACTCGCGACCCGCGTGCTGTTGAGCGTAAGAAGTATGGTCTCAAGAAAGCCCGACGTGCGCCACAGTGGGCGAAGCGTTAAAGAAATCAAAAAGCCGCTTCATATCGAGGCGGTTTTTTGATGCACAAAAAGGCGGAATAGCTACGCGAGCGTTTTGGCGCCTATCCTTTCTGGGATTTTTTGACAAAAATATATAAATATGTATAATATGCCTACCCTAAACTTGGGTAGCGCGCCGGCGTATTCCGGCCATGCTCCAGGAGGAGACATGGGCAGCGGTCAGCTAGAAGTGGTGGGCGGCTCGCTGTCCACCGAAGTGCAGGTCGAGGGGATCCTGCGCTGGTATCAGCTCTATCCCCAGATCGACCTCACGGCCGATCGGATCGCCAGGGTCTTGCCGGCTCGAGATGACGAGTTCCAGCGGCTCATCTTCGTGGCCGCCGGGATGAGGCCGAGTAGGTGCTTCGAGGCCTTGCGGCGGCAGTGCGGGCCTGACCAGGTTTGGCAGATCGCCGGCGACCTGGACAAAGAAGTCGCTTCGGTGCGCACCACCGAGATCGACTACGCCGTCTGGGCGCGGGATCAGCGCAACGCCGACGAAGAGAACGCTCAGCAGTCGCCCGACCGGTTCAATCGGGAAGACTGCCAGACGCTCGAGGAGCGCCTCGTGCATGGAGGACTGTACTTCCAGGAACGGGGCCAGCATCTGGACAACGTCGGTCTGACGGCCTGTGCCGGTTCGAGGTTCCGTGGCTCTGACGACGTACCGGGCGTTGGTGGCTATTCCGCCGACGGGTGGGTACCTGTCGGCATCGTTAGGCACGCCGCTCACGTTGAACGTCTGCGACTGCCTTGGACGGCCCTGCGCGTGCGTTCCGTCAAGACGAAGTAGTGCCTTCGGGCGACCCTGACGCCCCGTACATAATAAGCCTTAAGACGCAGTTCATTCTGCGTGCAGCATGACCCTCTGATGGACGACCATTCAGGGGGTCGTTCATTTTCAAGCTAACCTAAAGTCCATAGCGGTTCAGAGCGTAGCAGTGGGCCAAGCGTTAAAGAAGTTACAAAAGGTTCGCCAAACGGCGAACCTTTT
>CAZLKS010000014.1:0-7916 GCA_964560145.1 uncultured Candidatus Saccharibacteria bacterium
GATGTACGGAGCTGAGGTAATGCGACTTTTTGAGGCCACAAAAAAGATATTTGACCCTGAAAATATCTTTAACCCTGGTAAGAAAGTTGGCAGTTCGCTTGGATATTCACTTTCACATATTCGTAAGAGCTTCTAGTTTTCTCTACGAAATACGAAAAAGATACGAAAGTACGAACATGCCACTTGAACTTTTCCTTTCGTGTTTTGTAAGAGCTTCTGGCTTTCTCTACGAAATACGAAAAAGATACGAAAGTACGAACATGCCACTTGAACTTTTCCTTTCGTGTTTTGTAAGAGCTTCTAGCTTTCTCTACGAAATACGAAAAAATCCGAAAGTACGAACATGCCACTGAAGCTTTCCCATCCGTATTTTCGTACCCTTTAGTATTTCGTAGCTACATCAATGCGTATTCAAATCCATACAACTCCGAATTCTAAAAAAGCTTTAGTGGAAGCAGTGGGGGAGAATCAGTATCGCGTTAAGGTAAACGCCAAGCCTGTTGATGGTGCAGCTAATATTCGTCTTATCGAAATCTTAGCCGAGCATTTCAAGGTGCCATTTGGTGCTATTCGAATCATTTCCGGGGCGACAAGTAGAGAGAAATTGATTGACATTTTTAAATAAATATGTTAGGTGTATGAATGATCGATTCGCCGTGTGTGCGGGTTGATTATGACGTTCACTGCAGTGGGAACCGTGCCGGCAAAAGAAAGCCGCTGCGGAAAAAGCCCGAGCAGGAGAACAGGAGGCATCATGTTGACAGTTCGCGGCTGGCTTCGTGCCGATTTCCGCCCCGAGAGGGCAGATAACGGTGGTAAGTCTGTGGAAGGAGAATCCGTCTATCACCTCTGCGAAGTTGAGATTCACCACGAGGTGGTCTCCGACCGCTGGTACTTCGACATCAAGAACGACGGGCGGTTCATGGTTCGAGAGGACCTCAAGGAGTTCGTCGAGGAGTGGTCCCTGGATGACTTCTATCCGAGCTCCGACCTCGGCACGGACTCCATCATCTATCGGCCCAAGGTGGGTGTGGCTGGAACTGCCCGCTTTGATCCGGAGCTAAATCCCAGGATTCCCTCGCGCCTTCGTATCGAGGGGGTCAAGAACCTCGAGTTGCTCCGCGAGTTCTACTACTCCATCCGTAAGGGCGAGGCCGACATCGACGCAACGTGGAATGGTCAGGGTCGCAACAACCTGACCAAGCTCACCGAGCGGATTCGGGCTCTTGAGGAGGAGCTCTCGAAGGCGTACACGACCATCGGTACGAATCGGGAGTACGTCGGGCGAGTCAAGCGGGAGCACGATGTGATGCGGCGCGAGCTCGACCAGCTCGACGCGAAGATCGAGGCCGCCGTCGTCGCCGAGAAGGCCCGCGCCGACAAGGCGGAGAGTCGACTCAGGGAGTGTGAGCTCGATCTGCGGCTGCTACGGGAGGGCGTCTGTCGCATGATCAGCAACATCTGGGAGGACATGTGCCACGTCTCCTGGTGGCGCAGCAAGCGCTACCTGATGCGTGTGGTCTGCAACGCGATGCGCGCGAATGTGGTCGCATTCCGGTGCGTTGACGGGCTTGTCGCTTCCCAGGCGATCAAGATCTTCTCCCAGAAGGGCTGATCTCCACCGATTTCTTCCCCGCCTTCGGACTCTACATCCGTCGGCGGGGATTCTTTTTGTAATGAGTCCTCCTGCCCTGAGTCCGCCGAATCATTTGTTCTTTTCTAGCTTTTATGATATTTTATGATTACTTGGGTTTTGATCCCATTCGCATTATTACCCGTTCCCCAATTAGCATTATTAGCGATTACTCATGATTGTCGACGAAGCAAAACTACATATTCGAGCGGGACACGGTGGGCCGGGTAAGGTCTGCTTTAGTACGATTCCGCACAACCTTGGGCCAACGGGTGGCAACGGGGGGCTTGGCGGCAGTGTTTTCGTTGAGGGCGTTTCTGATTTGTCCGCTCTTCGTCAGTATCGTTTTAAAAAAGACTTTTTTGCTGAAGATGGTGTACGGGGCGGTGAAGCAAACTGTACCGGAGCGGCTGGCGATGATTTAATCTTGAAAGTTCCTATTGGTACCGTCGTGCATGATTTGACGACTAAGAAAGTCTTTGAAGTAACGCGGCCGGGAGAGCGAGTTTTAATTGCTAAAGGTGGCAAAGGCGGTAAAGGAAATTTCGAATTTCGAGGACCAAAAAATCCAACGCCAGAGTATGCGCAGCCAGGGCTCCCTGGTGAAGAATTCGAGGCGCTTTTTGAGTTGCAGCTTATTGCTGATGCTGGGCTCATTGGTTTGCCGAACGCTGGTAAATCATCGCTACTCAACGAACTCACTAAAGCGGCAGTGCGTGTAGCCAATTATCCGTTTACGACGCTCGAACCGAGTCTTGGTGTTTATTATCCCGATGCAGTTTTGAAAATGAGCGATGAGCAGCAGGCATTGGCGAAGCCGGTAATTTTGGCCGACGTTCCTGGTCTCATCGAGGGAGCATCCTCTGGAAAAGGGTTGGGTTTTAAATTTTTACGTCACATCCAGCGGACAAAAGTTTTATTGCACTGCGTGAGCGCACAATCCGAGGTGGTTAATGAAGACTATAAGACGATTCGTGCCGAGCTAACGAAATACGATAAGAAGCTGGCTGAAAAGGATGAGTATATTCTTTTGACTAAGAGCGATTTGGTGGACGCGGCAACTCTCAAGAAGCAGATGGCGGCTTTGAAGCGCTTCAAGAAACCAGTTCTGACAGTGTCTATTCACAATCCTGAGCAGCTCGGCGAGCTTAAGAAGTTGCTAAACAATCTGATTGCGTAGTTTTCTGCTTCTGGTATTATTTCCCCTATGAAGAACTACATACTTTTTGGTGTTGTCGCGATTATAGTTATTGTCGGTGCGATGATGTACCGATCTTCGTCTAATCGGCAGCCGGCGGTCGAGGGTGGCGAGGTGAAACCAACGGTGAGTACTGAGCCGGCATCAGATTTAGTTCGGGACCCATTTTTAGAAAATAACAACATTAAAACTATGGCAAACGGTTTAAAGATTGAAGATGTGAAGGTTGGTACGGGCGAGGTTGCGGTGAAGGGTGCTTTGATTACGGTGCATTATGTTGGCACACTGATGAACGGGAAAAAATTTGATAGTTCCCGCGACCGCGGTGAGCCGTTCCAGTTTCCGCTCGGGCAGGGAATGGTCATTCAAGGTTGGGAGCAGGGCTTTGAAGGCATGAAGGTTGGTGGTGTTCGCAAGCTAACTATTCCGCCAGAGCTTGGATATGGCTCACAGGATGTCGGACCGATTCCTGCCAATTCCACTCTTCAGTTCGAGGTTGAGCTACTGGGCGTTCGCTTGAAGTAATTGCCTATTTTAGAGAAATAGTGTATTGTTTCGTAAACGCTTTATCTCATGCATGTGAGACACTCAAGGCGCCATTGGGCGCTTTTGTGTTTCCGGCGAAGGATTAGGATAAATAAAAATCGATAACAATTTATTACATTATGGCACGTCCAAGTATTCGTAACATCGCAATTATCGCTCACGTTGACCACGGAAAGACGACCCTCGTTGACGCGCTGCTCAAACAGTCCGATAACTTCACCATGAAGACGAATGGCAATGGTGATTTGATTATGGACAACAACGAGCTCGAACGGGAGCGCGGTATTACGATTTTGGCAAAGAACGCCGCGATTACCTATAAGAACACCAAGATTAACATCGTTGATACGCCGGGACACGCTGACTTTGGTGGTGAAGTCGAACGCATTATGAGTATGGTGGATGGTGTCTTGTTGCTGGTGGATGCACAGGAGGGGCCAATGCCACAAACCAAGTTCGTTTTAAAGAAAGCCATCGAAGCTGGTCACAAGGCTATCGTTGTCGTTAACAAAATTGATAAGCCGGCTGCCCGTCCACAGTGGACACTCGATGAGACGTTCAGTCTATTTATTGACCTCGGCGCAACGGACGAGCAGGCTCATTTTCCGGTGATTTATGCTTCGGGTATTGCCGGTAAGGCGGGTACGCAACCAGACATTACGACGATGACCGACGTGAAGCCGCTTTTTGATAAAATCTTGGAGTACATCCCGGCGCCAGTTGTCGATGAAACGGCTCCACTCCAGATGCTTACTATCAACTTGGCGTATGATACGTACAAAGGGAAGATGGCCATCGGCCGTTTGCACTCTGGCTCGCTCAAGCCGAATCAACAGGTGATGCACATTAACCGTGCTGGTACGATGAAAAAAGCACAGCTGACCAACGTGATGATTTTTGACGGTATGAATCGTAAAGAGGCAACCGAAGTTCTGGCTGGTGATATTTGTGCCATCGCTGGTATTCCCGATATTTCAATCGGTGAAACTATCGCCGATGTAAACGACCCGCGCCCACTGACGCCGATTAAAATCGATGAGCCAACGATTAAGGCGGTTTTTATGGTGAACAAGTCGCCATTCGTCGGTAAGGAGGGTCAGTATATTACGAGTCGTAACATCAAGGAGCGACTCGAGCGAGAAACTGAAACTGATGTTGCTTTGCGGATGGAAAATACCTCAGATTCTGATCGCTGGATTATGTCTGGCCGCGGTGAATTGCACTTGGCGATTTTAATTGAAAAGATGCGTCGCGAAGGCTTCGAGCTTGCCGTTGGTAAGCCGCAGGTTATCTTTAAGGAGATTGATGGCGTGAAGATGGAGCCGTTTGAGCTCGTGAGTATTGAAGTACCAAACGAATCAACCGGCGTGGTGATTCAGGATTTCGGTCAGCGTCTTGGTGAGATGCGCCACATGACGCAGGATGGGCCAATTACCAAGCTTGAATTTTCAATTCCGACTCGCGGTCTCATCGGCTACCGCTCTGACTTCATGACGCGCACCAAAGGACTCGGTATCATGAACACAATCTTTGATTCGTATAAGCCGATGAAGGGTGAAATCACCAAGCTTCCGCATGGTTCACTGATTGCAACTGAAACAGGAGAGGCGACTAACTACGGTCTACTCCTCGCTCAGGATCGTGGCGTGTTGTTCATTAGCGCTGGTACAAAAATCTATGGCGGAATGGTGGTTGGTAAGAATGCGAAAGATATGGATTTGCGTGTCCATGTCGGTCGCGAAAAGCAGCTTACTAACTTCCGCGCTAAGAACGAGGGTATTGGTGCGTTCCTTGAAGCTCCGACGGTTATGACTCTCGAAGATTCGCTTGAGTATATTGCTGATGACGAAATCGTTGAAGTTACCCCGAAGAGTATTCGTATCCGAAAAATGGACTTGAACGCAAAGTAAAAACAAAAAGGGCCCGCCAAACAGCGGGCCTATTTTGTTTTTGTTCTGTGCTAAAAAACAAAAAATAAAAGAAGGCCTGCTCGTAGTCCTGGTTTCCCAGAACTACGAGCCGTGCTTATCAGTCAACCTGAACGATTCGGTGAATGCCGAGTGGCGACTGCTTGTCTGCGCGTTGCAAGGCTTTCTCGAGCACCCGCACTCCTTTTTTCGTAGATACCCGCCAAGGGCTCGGTGGTGAAAGGGTGTATGAGGGAAGAAACTCGATTGGCCCCGTGCTCTTCTTTGTCGCTTGAAGTAGCGCCTCTTTTCCGTAGGCTTCCGTCGCACGGATGGGTCGCACCATCACGAAGCCATACCCCCGTGCTCGCTGTTCCTGGAAGACAAAGGCGAGCGTAGAGATGCGGTCGGTGTTTCCCATGGAAATAAAGCGTGCAACTGTAGCACTCTTCTTGTCGCTACGAGTGCGCCACCGCATGAAGCGGAACTCGAGCGGCTTGTCGGCATACTCAGCGAGCGGACCCACGAGTATAGCTATTGCCTCGTATGCGTCGCGCGCCAAGCAGCACTTTTCGAGCGGCATCGAGGTTTCTGCGTAGACCCGCTCCATGCCGACTTCATGAATCGGGCTCGCCCTGAGCCTGCGGCGTAGATGACGTGCCAATTCAACCTCGTTGTTGCAGGTGTATGGTGTCATGGCGCCCGGCGAGGTGGACAAGCGGAGCGGAAAGCCGATTTCGCGAGCGAGTCGAAATCCTTCACGAATCGAACGGACGATTAACATTAAAATCCCTCCCTGTGTGGACGGTGATGTGTAGTAGGTTCTAAAATTCAATTGTATCACACTTTGGAATACCTCTGGTGGCTTGCTGGCAATCATCTGCTAGGGTAGTATTACGGCATGGTTACTAAACGCACGATTCAATTCTCATTTTTATTTGTACTCTCTGGCATTGCGCTGCTCCTCTCGTTCTTCATTTTTAAGCCCTATTTAAACCCGCTCGTACTTGCCGCTACTACGACTATTGTTTTCTATCCACTTTTTGAGCGAATTTTGAAGCGTATGGGGGGCAACAAGAGAAGTATGGCCGCATTTTTTACCGTTGCCATTACCGTTCTCATTATTCTCATTCCGTTATCACTACTCGGAACGCAGGTTATCCGCGAGGTCAATATTCTCTATGTCGACATTAATTCCAATACTGCGGCGGAGCGACCTGTCCTTGGTGACTACGAAGTTTCATCAAACTCTACGATTGCTAAGTTCCAGCAGCGGGCTCAGGGACTCGCGACGCAGGTCGCAACTAATGTTGACCAGTATATTCAGAAGCTCGTAAAGCTTACCGTCGACAACGCGGGGCAGTTCTTTCAGCAGATTGCTGAGTTTATTCTAGCCAGTTTCCTTTGGCTGCTTGCCTTCTATTACTTCTTGCGTGATGGACACCGCATTCGTGAGTTGCTCATTCATTTTAGCCCTCTCTCTGATCAACACGATAAAGAAATCCTGCATCGTATCGTTGTCTCAGTTAACTCTGTCGTCGGTGGAACTCTTATCGTTGCCTTAATTCAAGGGGTACTTGCTGGTGTCGGACTTGCAATCTGTGGCGTGCCGAATCCAGCTGTTTGGGGTTCATTTGCTGTACTTGCGGCACTTATTCCATCAGTTGGAACAGCGCTGATTATGCTACCAGCAATCTTGTACCTCTTTACGGTCAACCAACCGATTGCCGCCGCTGGATTGCTTGTCTGGAGTTTGGTGCTCGTTGGTGGCATCGACAATGTCGTCCGGCCGAAGCTTATCGAGCGTCAAACGAACATTCATCCGCTCGCCATTCTTCTCTCGGTTATTGGTGGACTCGCCTTCTTTGGTCCAACTGGATTCTTGACCGGTCCGATTATTTTGAGTCTTTTGATTGAATTCCTGAATGTGTATAAAGAAATGGCAGTCGAACAACGTGTTGGCTAGTTCTCTCTTGCTATGAGCATGCAAGAAACAATCGCGAGACTACAAGCAGGTGGTATCGGCATTGTACCGACTGATACATTATATGGACTCGTTGCTCGTGCGCTTGATGAAAATGCGGTTCAACGAGTGTATGCGACTAAAGGACGAGCACCAGAAAAACCCTGCATAGTTCTGATTGCTGATATCGCAGACCTCTCTCTTTTCGGCATCACGATTGACCAGTTAACCAGCCAGCTGCTCGGTCGTCTCTGGCCTGGCCCTATTTCAATCGTGCTTCCTTGTGATAAACCAGAGCTCACTTATTTACACAGAGGTACAAAGACCTTGGCTTTTCGTCTGCCAGCTGATGATGAATTTCGTGCTTTCTTGCGTGAGACTGGACCACTCATTGCACCGAGTGCAAATCCTGAAGGAAAATCGCCGGCCACAACTATTGCAGAAGCAAGAACATATTTTGGCGAGATGGTGGACTCCTATCAGGAAGCAGGTATTTTAAGTGGCGCACCATCAACGCTCGTAACTATTGAAGAGGGTAAAATTCGCATTTTACGAGAGGGAAGTGTTACTATTCCAGACGAAATCAGACTCTATTAATAACGATCTTTACGTTTATGAAATCTGTTAAACAAAAACCAGTTGCAGTGTTCGACATTGACGGGACGATTT
>CAZLKS010000014.1:8016-17458 GCA_964560145.1 uncultured Candidatus Saccharibacteria bacterium
ATGAAATCTGTTAAACAAAAACCAGTTGCAGTGTTCGACATTGACGGGACGATTTTTCGTAACTCACTTCTTATTGAATTGCACTGGAAAATGGTACGGGTAGGGATTGTTCCTCGAGCTGCGATTGCACGTCTCGATAAAAAATACTGGCAGTGGGTGCGGCGCACGGGTAGCTACGACGATTACTTGAAAGAAGTAATTGCAAACTTTGATGATTTTGTCACTGGCGTGCCAACAAAGACGGTGCAACAGCTCGCTCATCGTGTTGTAAAGATTCAGAGTAGTATCGTGTACCGGTACACAAGAGCACTCGTTGAGAAGTTGCGTAAGACACATCTCTTGGTTGCTGTTTCTGGTTCGCCGCAAATCGTCGTCGGTGAGTTTGCTCGGGCCTGGGGTTTTGATTATTACATCGGTACGCAACACAAAGTCCGTGATGGTAAATTCTTAGGCGAAAAGAGCTGGGTGGCTTCTGAAGACAAAGAGGAGTCACTGAAAAAACTTCAGGAACAGCACGGATTTAAAATCGGTCGAGGGTCAATTGGAATTGGTGATACTGAAAGCGATATCAAGATTTTCAAGCTCGTCGACATTCCTATTTGTTTTAATCCGACAGCGGGGCTTTATAAAATTGCAGCGAAAAAAGGGTGGTTGACGGTTATCGAGCGAAAGGACGTTATCTATCATCTTAAGTCCGGCAAGGTAGTGCATTAACTACATGCAGAATGAATTCGACGTCATCGTGATTGGTGCTGGTCCGGCAGCTTTTTCGGCGGCGACTTTTTTAGCGCGGGCAAATGTAAAAACGCTTGTTATTGGCGACTCAGCTCAAAGCGGACTCATGGATGCTGCCGAGGTTTGGAACTATCCGGGGTTTCCGAAGGGGATTTCGGGCCGCGAATTACTTGAATCCATGTGTGAACAAGCGGTGAGTCAGGGTGCGACTTTTTTGTCGGGCGAGGTGACGCACGCTCAACAAAAATCAGGAGGGTTTCTTGTTCGAACAGCAAAGCGAGAAGAATTCAACGCTACGCGACTCGTGCTTGCACACGGTGCCAACTTCATTAAAACGAATCTTCCGGGTGAGCGGGAGCTTGTCGGTAAAAGCGTTCACTACTGCGCTCTCTGTGACGGTCCGCTCTATAAAGGAAAGGAGGTTGTTGTACTCGGTAGTGGTAATCTGGCCGCCGAAGAGGCACTACAGTTAAGCGCGATGGGTGTTACCGTGCGAAAGATTTTGACACAATCGAGTACGTCCCACATCTCGCAGCAGTATCAAGCGGCGCTGGCGAAGTGTGGCATTGTTGTAGAAGTTGGCAGAGCGGAAAGGCTCGACCAAGGTGAGGTATTTTTTATCGCTCTTGGCGTTGCCTCGTCATCAACATTCGCACAGAAGCTTGGGCTGGAGATGAACGGCAATTTTTTGAAGGCTGATGCATATGGCCGAACTAACATCGAGGGCGTTTGGGTTGCCGGGCTGGCTCGAGGCGGCGTAAATCAAGTGGCGAAGTCGGTCGGTGAGGGTTCGATAGTCGCTGTTGATATAATAAAAGCAGCTAAAGATTTGCCGCAATATTTAGATCATACATAACGGACACAAGAAAAACCATGAAAACCATGCGGGACAGAACTCTGAGTGGTAGAATTCTATAACTTACGTTAATCACTTTTATTCTATGATTGTCGTTTTTACTGGCAACGGAAAAGGAAAAACAACTGCTTCGCTCGGAGCAGCTCTTCGTGCTATCGGACGCGGACAAAAGGTTTTAATGGTTCAATTCATCAAGGGTCCATGGCAAAGCGGGGAGGACTTTTCAACTGAACTTCTATCGGAAATCAATGTTGCGGAGAGCAAAATCGGTAAGGGAGGGATAACGTTTAAAAAGATGGGACTTGGTTTTGTTGGTATCCTTGGCGACCAACTGCCGTTTGAGGAGCACGTTGGCGCAGCTCAAAAAGCGTTGGCTTATATAAAGGAAGAGTTGCCAAAGTTTGATATGGTGATAATGGATGAGGTCAATGTGGCGGTTTCCTTGAAGCTTGTTTCTACTGCTGAAGTGCTCGAGCTCCTACGCACTATTCCGCCTGAGAAAATTGTAGTAGTAACAGGACGTGATGCTCCCGCTGAATTCATTGAGGTTGCGGACCTGGTGACCGAGATGAGAGAAGTAAAGCATCCTTTTGCGAGTGGTAGGCTCGGCAAATTAAATGTAGAGTTTTAATATGAATATAATCACGATATTTTATGTTGTTGTCCTCGTCTTTTCGGTGATTATCCATGAAATCTCTCATGGATATATCGCATTAATGCTTGGCGATACGACGGCAAAGGATGCAGGACGACTCACGCTCAACCCGCTTGCTCACATCGATTTGTTCGGTACCATTCTGTTTCCGTTAATTTTGGCACTTTCTGGTGCGCCGGTGTTTGGGTGGGCGAAACCGGTTCCTTACGACTCACGTTTTCTGAAGAATCCCAAGCGGGCGAGCGGACTTATTGCGATTGCCGGACCAGCAAGTAATCTTTTGTTGGCAATTATTTTTGCACTCTTCACTCGAGTACTTATCGGCATCGGCTTAGAAACGGAGATGATGGCCAAGCTCTATTTCGCCTTCTATCTCATTATTCAGGTCAACGTCGCACTGGCAATCTTTAATTTGTTGCCAATTGCTCCGCTGGATGGGTCAGGAGTTCTCTTCTCTGTCTTACCTCGCTCATTTGAGCCGGTAGAGGTATTTCTTCGACGCTACGGTTTTATTATTTTACTGATGCTTATCCTCTCGGGCGTGAACTTCCTAAACCCGATTATCACGAATATTCATGCGTTTTTGGTTGGCCCGCTGGCTCCAGGTATTTAATCGAAAGATCAGAATGCCAGGGGGCCCATTGACTTGCCCATAGTGAGTACTTGAGCCCTGAGTGCTCGTCTTGGGTAGGGCGATGGGTCCCAGGTGGAAAAGATGACTAAGCCTCATTGACAGTGGCCCATGATTCGTATTACTCTATATCCAATCCCAACGAGGGATTTTTGTGTTCTTTTGCGATGCGGATTAGATCCCCGCATGTCATGCTGACAGTAAAAGGCGCTCAATCAGTTTCTAGTTTTCAGACAGTTCTTTATTGAAAACTGGAAATTCAATATATCGTAATTAATTGAACTTAAATGCCAACAATCCGACAACTCGTCAAAAAAGGACGTCAGCCACTGGCAACTAAATCAAAGACGCCAGCAATGCAGCGTTACTTTAACTATATTCTCAACAAGCCAAAGCAGATTCCGTCTCCATTTAAGCGCGGCGTTTGCGTGAAGGTCTTTACTACGACTCCTAAGAAACCAAACTCTGCTATCCGTAAGGTCGCTCGTGTTCGTTTAACAAACGGCATGGAAGTCACCGCCTACATCCCGGGTGAGGGTCACAACTTGCAGGAACACTCCGTGGTTGTTATTCGCGGTGGTCGTGTGAAAGACTTGCCAGGTGTTCGTTACCACATCGTCCGCGGCGTGCTTGACACTGCCGGTATCGAGGGACGTAAGCAGCAGCGTTCAGCTTATGGTGCCAAGCGCCCGAAGGCTTCAACCGCTTAATAATCTGAATATTTAATCCTATGCGTAAAAAGCGAAATTATAAGCGCGAACACAAGCCAGACTTGCGCTTCAACAATGTATCTATCGGCCGTTTCATCAATTGTTTAATGTGGGATGGTAAAAAGTCTGTCGCCGAGAAGGTTGTCTACGACGCCTTTGATGCGATTAAAGAACAGACGAAAGAAGACCCTCTCGCGGTATTCACGAAAGCCTTCGAAAACGTTGCTCCGCTCGTTGAGGTTTCGAGTAAGCGCGTCGGTGGTGCTAACTACCAGGTTCCTCGCGAAGTTCGCCCTGACCGCAAGTTCCTTTTGGCGACTCGCTGGCTCATTGGTGCTGCTCGTGCCAAAAAGGGTAAGGATATGTCTAAGCGTCTCGCTGAAGAGATAATTTTGGCCAGCAAGAACGAAGGTAACGCTATCAAGAAGAAGCAGGATGTTCATCGTATGGCTGAGGCCAACCGTGCTTTCGCTCACTTCTCGTGGTAATCAAACAGCTAAAAATCCAGCCGGCGGGCTCGGATTTTTAGTTCTAGTAGTCAGTTATTAATTAACAATATATTAACGTATGTCTAGGCAGTATCCACTTGAAAGAACTCGTAACTTCGGAATCGTCGCTCACATTGATGCAGGAAAAACCACGACCTCTGAGCGTGTGTTGTTCTACACCGGTGTGTCCCACAAGATTGGTGAGGTGCACGAGGGTGATACTGTTATGGACTGGATGGAGCAGGAAAGAGAGCGTGGTATTACGATTACCTCCGCCGCTACGACTGCTTTTTGGGTGCCAACGTACGTTTCCGCCGAAACAAAAAAGGCACACAAAGACGAGAACACCTATCGTTTCAACCTTATTGACACTCCGGGACACATCGACTTTACCGTTGAGGTGAAGCGTTCGCTGCGCGTTCTTGACGGTGCGGTTGTTGTTTTCGACGGCGTTTCTGGTGTTGAGCCACAGTCAGAGACCAACTGGCGTTATGCTGATGAATACAACGTTCCACGTATCTGCTTCATCAACAAACTCGATCGCATGGGTGCAAGCTTTGAAAAGAGTTTGCAGTCTATCGTCGACAGGTTGAACCCAAATGCTATTGCCGCTCAGCTTCCGATTGGTAGCGAAGCCGGCTTCAGTGGCCTCATCGATCTTTTGACTGAAAAGGCTTACGCATTTGAAGGCGATAAGGGTGAGAATATTAAAGAAATTCCAATTCCAGCCGATATGGCGGATGAGGTAAAAAAGCGTCACCATGAGCTCGTTGAGAAAATCGTTGAGAACGATGACGCACTCATGTCTAGCTACTTGGAGGGCAAGGTCCCATCATTGGCTGAATTGAAGCGTGTTTTGCGTAAAGCAGTGCTCGCAGTGAAAATCATCCCCGTATACACCGGCTCTGCACTTAAGAACAAAGGCGTGCAGTTTGTTTTGGACGCCGTTGTTGATTACTTGCCGAGTCCGCTCGATTTGCCGCCCGTAAAAGGTATCGACCCAAAGACGAACACCGAAATCACGCGTAAGCCATCTGACGAAGAGCCGTTTACCGCCCTTGCTTTTAAAATCATGACCGATCCTTTCGTTGGATCGTTGACCTTCTTCCGTGTCTATGCCGGTAAGTTGAAGCGTGGTAGTTACGTTTATAACTCGACAAAGGGTGAGATGGAACGCGTCGGACGTATTCTGCGTATGCATGCGAACGAGCGCGAAGAAATCGAAGAAATCAACGCTGGTGACATTGGTGCACTCGTTGGCATGAAAGACACGACGACCGGTGATACGCTTTGTAACGAAGAGACCGCCGTCGTACTCGAAAAGATATCCTTCCCTGAGCCAGTTATTTCTATCCGCGTTGAACCAAAGACTAAGGCCGACCAGGAAAAGATGGGTATGGCTCTTCGCCGTCTTGCTGATGAAGATCCAACCTTCCGTGTTAGCGGCAATGCCGAAACCGGTGAAACCATCATCGCTGGTATGGGTGAACTCCACCTCGAAGTTTTGGTTGAGCGTATGCGTCGTGAGTTTGGCGTAGAAACAACGACTGGCCGTCCGCAGGTTGCTTACCGTGAAACGATTACTAAGAATGTTGAAGCAGAAGGTAAGTACATTAAGCAGTCTGGAGGTCGTGGTCAGTATGGTCACGTTCGCATTCGTCTTGAGCCGCTCGAGCGCGGTAAGGGCTTCGAGTTCGTTAATGAAATTAAAGGTGGTTCAATTCCGAAAGAATTTATCGCTCCAGTTGAAAAGGGAACCGAAGAAGCTCTCACTCGTGGTATCCAGGCTGGTTACCGTGTTATCGATGTACGAGTTACGCTCTACGATGGTAGTTACCACGAAGTCGACTCTTCGGAAGCCGCTTTCAAAATCGCTGCTTCGATGGCCTTCCAAGACGGTTGTAAGCAAGCCGGCCCTGTTATCCTTGAGCCGATAATGAAGGTGCAGGTTATTGTTCCGACTGAGTACATGGGTGACATCACGGGTGACTTGAGTTCTAAGCGTGGTCGCATCGAAGGAATGGGCGACCGACCGATGGTTAAAGTCATCGATGCCTTTGTGCCACTTTCGGAAATGTTCGGATATGCAACGCGTCTTCGCTCACTTACTCAAGGTCGCGGTAACTTCACGATGGAATTCCACGCATACGAGCCGGCACCATCGAATGTTACGAAAGAAATCATTGAAGGTAAGAAATAGGATTAATCGCTACGCCCGAATCGTTCTCTTTGGTACTTTCGTGCACTTTAGTATTTCGTAGCGGATGCGCATTGACAAACGATAAGGATTTGCTAAAATAATCGAATTATATACGTACTCAATTAATAATTAATTTAAAAGAATAATTATATGGCAGAAAAAGCACAGTTTCAGCGAAACAAGTTACACGTAAACGTCGGAACAATCGGTCACGTCGACCACGGAAAGACAACTCTTTCTGCGGCACTTTCACACGTTCTTTCTTTGAAGGGTTTCGCAACTGAAAAGGCTTACGCCGATATTGCCAAGGGAGGTAACGTTCGTGATGATTCAAAGATTGTTACGATTGCCGTTTCCCACCTTGAGTACGAATCTGACACTCGTCACTACGCTCACATCGACTGCCCGGGACACGCTGACTACATTAAGAACATGATTACCGGTGCTGCTCAGATGGACGGTGCCATCTTGGTTATTTCGGCTGCTGATGGTCCGATGCCTCAGACTCGTGAGCACATCTTGCTTGCTTACCAGGTCGGTGTGCCAAAACTCGTTGTCTTCCTGAACAAGGTTGACCTCGTTGATGATCCGGAAATGCTTGACCTCGTTGAGAGCGAAGTTCGCGAACTCCTCAAGAAGTATAAGTTTGACGGTGACAACACTCCAATCATCCGTGGTTCTGCTATTAAGGCTCTCGAATCAAAGGACATTAACTCTCCGGAGTGTAAGCCAGTTCTTGACTTGGTTGCCGCTTTGGATACCTACATCCCAGACCCAGTTCGTGACACTGCCAAGCCGTTCTTGCTTGCTATCGAAGACATCTTCTCCATTGAGGGCCGCGGTACCGTCGTTACTGGTCGTATCGAGCGCGGTGTCGTGAAAATCAACGATGAAGTTGAAATCGTTGGTATCCGCCCAACCACGAAGACCGTCGTGACTGGTGTTGAAATGTTCAACAAGATGATGAACGACGCTCAGGCTGGTGACAACGTTGGTCTGCTTGTTCGTGGTCTCAAGAAAGAAGACGTCGAGCGTGGTCAGGTTTTGGCCAAGCCAGGATCTGTTACCCCGCACACCGAATTCGAAGCTGAGGTTTACGTGCTCTCGAAAGAGGAAGGTGGTCGCCACACTCCGTTCTTTAAGGGTTACAAGCCGCAGTTCTACATCCGCACCACTGACGTTACCGGTGAGGTTATTCTCCCAGAGGGTACCGAGATGGTTATGCCTGGCGACACCGTCAAAATCAACGTTAAGTTGATTGCTCCAGTTGCCCTTGAAGACAAGATGCGCTTTGCTATCCGTGAAGGAGGCAAGACTGTCGGCGCAGGCGTGGTCTCGAAGATCACTAAATAGTTCACGGTTAACTGTTAAACGTTCATTGATATATGGTTAAAGCGAAAACAGCGGAAGTTACCAAAGAAAAGTTGCGCCTACGTATTAAGGCGTACGACACGAAGCTGATAGACAGCTCCTGCCGTCAGATTATCGAAGCCGCCAAAAAGCATGAGGCTGAGGTCCTTGGACCTATCCCTCTGCCGACCGAGTTCCACAAGTACACGGTCAACCGCTCGACCTTTATCGATAAGAACTCCCGTGAACAGTTTGAGTTGCGTATTCACAAGCGACTCATCGATATCCTGCACCCAACCCAGCAGATAATCAGTTCTCTCTCGAGTCTGAACCTGCCAGCCGGTGTAGATATTGAGATAAAGATGGTTTAGTAGAAACTAGCAAAAGCCGCCCGAAAGGGCGGCTTTTGCGTTGGTCCCCGCACGGAGTGCCGCACTTGGGAAGCCCAATCGCATTATTTATTCGTAGGATGCATTTCTGCCGTTTAGATTTTTATGTATGGCTTCCCAAGTGCAGCACTTCCGCGGGGAACATCGCTCTCTTCGCTTTTGTATTGACGAAAATCATATTTCGTGATATTTATACTTTGTCTTAGATTTCAATGGTTCGCGGGAAACTCCCGCCGCTACCGGACGTAATCCAGATGTTTCGGAGGGATAAATGAAGACAACGGTACGGGTGCCGCGTCTGAAAGACTGGCCGGCTTTCCAGTGGGCATGGGCCCTCCATCGCGAGGGCGATCGCGAGCTGTTCTTGGACTTCCTCGAGCGGATGTATCTCGTGTTCTGCTTCTACGACGAGCGTGAGCAGCTGCGCGAGAAAACCTCGGAGAACCCGGACAAGCCGCGCACCTGGGCAGTGCTGCTGCTGGCTGATGAGAACGGCATCGGGCACCCCATCCTCTGTGGGGTTCCGTTTCTGGCGAAGTATCCTTCGGAGCTCGCACGCCTGCGTCGCTCGATGGGACTCGTGTTCGAGAAGACGAGTCGGCTTGCACGTCAACAGGCGAGCCACGGCCACATCGCCGCTTCGCAGAGCGCCAATGAAGAGAAAGAGGAGTACGGCGGTTCGCTGTGGCTTCCTGGCGATGTCGAGTTCCTCGGTGCTCGGCAAGTCGCACTTTCCGGTTTGCCCGGCGGGCTGGCTGATGAAGCCGGACTTCTGAGCTGCCTCACTGGTGCAGAAATCATGAAGACGAATCAGGCGGGTATCGTCTGCGCCGCAACGAGCAACGGCGAGTGTGCACCGCTCGAAGAGTACGTCAAGCGCAACTGGCAGCCCTGATCAACTCGTGGGGCCGTGTCCCCGTATCTGTTTCTAGCACAGGCCGTCCGGCTAGTGCGACCCATCGGTCGCACACGGGCGGCCTTTGAGTTTTTGGACACCAGATTCCGAACGGGAAGCGAAGAGATACCATTCTGGTCTATGCACCCTCCGTAGTACCCATACTGGAAGCGAAAAGATATGACACTGGGGTTTTCTGACCATTCGCTTGCGAGGTCCCCAGTCACGGTGAACGAGCAGGATACCGTTTGAGTTTTCTGGACTATTCGCTTGCGATGTCCCCAGTCCAGAAAACTCAAACGGTATTCAAGAGTGAACGCTTGCGAGGTCCCCGAACGGGAAGCGATGCGATATGAAGTTCAGGGTTTCCTGACCATTCGCTTGCGAGGCCCCCGAACGGGAAGCGAAGAGATACCATTCTGGTTTTCTGGACTATTCGCTTGCGAGGTCCCCAGTCCAGGAAACCAGAATGGTATCTCTGAGCGCCCTCTTTACAAAAAAATCGCCTTCGTGTATACTGTCTCAACGGTTAG
>CAZLKS010000015.1:0-2451 GCA_964560145.1 uncultured Candidatus Saccharibacteria bacterium
CCTTTTTTATCTCTTCCTCGCTAGCAGTTTTTGAAACGCCAAGAATTTCGTAGTAGTCCATATAGTATATTTACGGCTAACAGCTTACCGCCCATGCCCGAAAAAATCCAGATAGAGCAACTCTCTTCCAGCTATGAGCCGTCAGCATTCAGCCACTTTTTTATTTCACAATGATTACCTCTTTTTGCCGCATCTCAGCACCGATACTAATCACGCCGACGGCCTGCAGAAGCAGGTACAGTGCGAAGCAGACAACCAACACCGGCCATTTCACAAAGAACATCACACCTTTCAGGGCAAAATACATCAGCATAAACATACCGACGACAACGAGCGACCCAAACCCGTTCGCCTGTGCCGTGCTAATGAGCCCTGTCACCCAGCGAAACGTATAACTCACAATACTCTCTCCTGGCTTCAGGATGACCTTAGTGAACGACGAGAGCTGCTGAATAACTCCAGTCGATGCCTCCTGGACGACCATCTGCTGATTGGTAGCGGGAAGCTTATTAAAATCGGACTGCTTCACGAAGTAATCTTTGATGGTGCTGTTTAAGAACGAATCAACCTTGGTCTCAGGATTGAAATTAGGCGTCACGTACTGTAGACCAGGGGTTGCACCTCCAACAACGAACTTATACGCATTAAAAGTTATACCCCCTTGCTGATAATACAATCCGACGTAGAGCGACGAGAGAAACAGCGCAAGAGCAGTAATAGTCGTTGTAATCATCAGCGTACTGTAGTGCCAAAAGCTCACCCGCATCACGTTGGAGACCATTATGCGAGCGCGCGAATAGCCAAAAAGCCAAGCGATGATAAACAAGCCAGAGCCGATAGCAACCCAAGCAGAGAAGGTTGAGTAGAAAAAAGTAGGGAGCAGTGCGCCTTCAAAAACAACTAGCAAAAAATTGAATTGAGCGCTGCGAATCATCATCGCCTGAAAAACCATGATGATGAGCAGCACAACTGAAACCAATCCGACATTCAACATCGTCGCCGGTGCTGGTAGTGCATTAAACTTTGAAAGCACGTAACTAATCCAAACTGCCGCACCACCGCCAAGAATAAGAAAGATACAAAAATAGCGAAGCGAGTGGTCAAGCTCGGAGCTCACAACCTGATGCTGACTAGTATCCGAGAAAGTGTTTATTACGCTATTACCCTTCTCACGCAACAATGAGCTAAATAGTGCCATAGTGATTTATCTATAGTATACCAGACTAAAAACGTTAGGGGCGACAATTGCTGTCGCCCCCCCCCGTTAACCCGTTACTGTTTTGGCGTCTCCCCGCCAGCCGGCTCGCCACCCGCCGGTGTTTCGCCTTGAGAAGGAGGCGTCTGAGACGACTGCTCCTTGTTCATATACTGACCAATCTTCTGAATCTCAGCAGACAAGGCATCAATCTCTTTCTTGATACCTTCAACGGTACCAGTGTCTTTTGCGGTTCGCAGATCGGCAACCCGTTTAGTGATTGAATCGCGCACATCAGCTGGTACTTTTTCACCGGCATCCTTAAGTGCCTTTTCAGAGGTGTAAATAAGGTGCTCGGCCATATTTCGAGCTTCAACCAACTCTTTTTTCTTAAGGTCGGCGGCACGGTTGACCTCGGCGTCACGCTTAAGCTTCTCGATTTCCTCTTTTGAAAGTGCCGTCGAAGCTTCGATACGAACCGACTGACTCTTACCGCTCGCCTTATCTTTAGCACTAACACTGACGATGCCGTTAGCATCAATATCAAAGGTAACTTCAACCTGTGGCATACCACGAGGAGCCGGCGGAATGCCGTCGAGAATAAAGCGAGCAAGGGTCTTGTTGTCTGCAGCCATTTCGCGTTCACCCTGCAGAATATGAATTTCAACGGAGGTCTGGTTATCGGCAGCAGTAGAAAATACTTGGCTCTTCGATGTCGGCACCGTTGTGTTTTTCTCAATCAGCTTTGTCGAAACACCACCGAGGGTTTCAATACCAAGCGAGAGCGGCGTCACATCAAGCAGTAGTACGTCCTTCACGTCACCCTGCAAAATACCAGCCTGCACCGCAGCACCAGCAGCAACAACCTCATCAGGGTTAATACCAAGATGCGGCTCCTTGCCGAAGAACTTCTTAACCGCGTCCTGCATTGCCGGCATGCGCGTCTGACCACCAACGAGAATAACCTCGTTAATATCGTTCACGCTAAAGCCGGAATCTTTGAGCACCTTCTCAACAATCTGAATCGAAAGCTTAATCTCTGCACCAACAAGCTCCTCGAGCTTGGCTCGCGTCATCTTGATGAGCAAGTGCTTCGGACCACTAGCATCTGAACTAATATACGGCAAATTAATTTCAGTCTCGAGCGAGGTTGAAAGTTCGTGCTTGGCACGTTCAGCCGCCTCTTTCAGACGCTGCAAAGCGAGCGGATCTTTACTGACATCGATACCCTCCTGCTTTTTGTATTCAATAACGAG
>CAZLKS010000015.1:2551-8225 GCA_964560145.1 uncultured Candidatus Saccharibacteria bacterium
TTAGTATTTCGTAGCGATTACCCCATCACTTCCCCAACTTCACCTTTGCAGCTCGAATGACTCTATTACCCATGCTATAACCTGGCACCAATTCCTCCACAATCTTACCGCTTAGTTTTTCCTTCTCATCGGGAGGCATCTCAACTTCCATCATTGCTTCATGAAACTCCGGATTAAAAGCATCCCCACGTCCTACTACAATCCGTTCGATACCCTTCTTTCGTAATACGTCTTGCAATTGTCCGCGAATCATCACCATGCCTTTATATGCAGGAGAATCTTTGCCGATTGCGTTCATGCCGAGTTCAAAACTATCGAGTACCGGCAAAAGGTCCCTGGCAAAGTCACTGGCAGCATACGAAGCTAACTGCTCAAAACGCTTATTCTCTTCTTTCTTGTAATTAATAAAATCAGCCGCAGCTCGCTTCCAAGCACCAAGGTATTCGTCCCGCTGTGCTTCTACTTTTTGCAGCTCAGTCTTTTCAGCCGGCTGGACTGGTGACTGAGAATCCGTTTGTATATCTTTATCTTCAGCCATAGTGCTGATATTTTAGTACTCCTACAGAGTCTGTCAACACGTCTTTTTTTGCACTCCACCCAATCCGTCTGAGTGAAAAAAGCGTCGACTAATCACCCTTCTGAACTCGTCCGATGAGTGCATTTCTACCAATCAATCCGATTGCCGTACTATCCATAGTCCCAGACGGAACCTCGCCAAGCAACAAATAGGCATCGGCTGGTATCACCCCCCGATAATCACGCACGTATATCTGCATAAGCTTTGCACGTTGAGAATCAAGTTCATACAAAAGCCCGCTCGATGTTCGCTGCGGCAACCCATTAATTATCACGGAATAAGTGGATGAAGATGACGCAAGAATCTCCAATCGGTCACCGGGAACACCACGGATAATCTTGACGATTGGCGCCGTAAAGCTTGGATGCCTATAAGCAGCTATCTCACCGCGCAATGGTTCAGTGCAATTATAATATCCATACTCAACCACAACCTTGTCACCCGTAGTCAGACTTCCATGCAATGAATCGCCCTGAACAAACGCTGTTTCAGAAGAAATGCGACAACTCGAATTCAGATATCGAATTACAACAAATAGAAGAACAATAAAAAGCAACGCGCTCAACCAGTACCAAGCTTTTTTTGTACACATTGAGATAGTATATCACGCCAAGCAACTCAAAGTACGCTCATTTACACCAAAAATACGCCCCCTTGTCAAGATTGCGAAAATGTGCTATACTTGTTTCAGAACATTTATAGAGCTGACATCCTACTCGCCTCGCATTTGCGTATAACCATTAGGCAGGTACACAAATGCGAGGCGAGCAAGGGTCCATAGTGGATTCAAGCTTTCTTTGCCTCTGGAGGTTCCTATGACCCGCATCATCCGCCAAATCGTCATCGTGATCATGGCGGCCATGCTGGCCGTCGGCGTCTCGCCGCTCTTCGCTGCCGAGGGCAGTACGGTGCAGCAGAAAATCCTCCCCAGGGCGTTCTTCGCCCCGGAGGTCCGGGACATCGCGAAGAAGACTGTCGTCTTCGTGGAGCCCTTCCGGTGCCGGATGGACTTCGCTGGGCGACTCTGGTTGCGCGCCGCAACCGACTACCGCACCGAGCCCTTCGAGACCGACTGGGGGTACATCCCCACGAAAATCACGATGGTGCCGAGCCCCAAGGGGCTTCGAGCTATCGTGGCCGAGATCGACCACGGCATGACCTTTGCCTCCCGCGAACCGGGCGGCAAGGAGTTCGATGCGACCACGGAGCCGGAAGGCACGTGGATTCTCATCGAGAAGGTTGTCGCCGTCGAGAGCGGAAAGAAGGGTGAGGCAGGCGACCTCGTCCCCGTCGAACAGCGCGGCGTTCGGATCTGGGCCGTCCCGGCCGGAGACGTGTACGTGTCGCTGCGCTTCATCAAGGCCGGTCTCGAAGGAACCGGCTGGTTCGACGGCAACGTGCCCGTCCGCCGGGCACAATTCACTGATAGCTTCGGGGTCTCGCCCCGCGTCATGATTCACGAGCGGCACACGTTCGTGGACATCGACATGACGGGCGTCACCACGGGCAAGATCGTCCGGACGTGGAGCTCGCCACCGACGCAGACGATGGCGGTTCACATGGAGGAGGCCGCAAGGAAGGCGGCCGACCCCACTGCGGCGCAGTGGGTGAACCACCTCGTCGTCAGAAGCTGGATAGTCCCGGCTTCGACGGCGGGCGAGGCCAGCGTCAGCTCCAATCCTCCTCCGCGGTAGCGCGGGGGACGCACAAGTCTCAAAGGGGCAGATGGTTCGACCATCTGCCCCTTCTCTTTTTCAAAATCACATTCCCCTTTTATTTGATACAAACACGGCACCGATTACAGGTTTTGATGCCAGAAGTCGAGTCAGTGAAACAAGCACTCGATTCAGCCGACCAGGTAACAGGAGTCAGGATATTTGTGTACATTTTACTGAACGGAACAATCACGTTTTCGGAGTCAGAACAAACAGAATCACTACCAATTGCAATGTCCTTGGTGAAATACTCCTGTCCAGGCAGAAGCACTTGCGCACGAGCCTCATTAATCAAACTCGAGGTTATTTTGTTTTTGACACGCCCAGTTTCCGCATCAACGAAGAACTGACTCGCCCAAAAAGTTACGGGTTTTGCTCCAGCGGGATCATTACCCGGCTTCGATGGTGCATCGGGGCCGGAGGGGGTAATTGGTCCTGGTGCCTCAGGCGGCGGAGGAGGGTCCTCGTATGTTCGTTCTGGAATCGGAGGGTCTGGCGGTGGAAATGGGTCTGGCGGTGGAGGCTCAGCCGGCGGAGGGGGGTCTTCAGGTGGCCTACTTTCCGGCGGGTCCTCACTATTAGGACCCTTATACGAACCACCCGGATCGCCGGGGTACCACCACCAATCGTACCACCCCTGTTCAGTACCGTTCGTCAATAGACCATACGTAATGACGCCAATGTAATGTGGACCATACCCCTCTAAAACAGTGGTCCATCCCGAGGGACAAAGCGCAGCATTCCCGCCAACCGCAGTCCCACCAGGAGGTGTTACCTCCTTGTAGTGAGTGACCAGCATTCCACTACCGCCGCCAAAGCCGGCTGTTTGAGCATAGACAACCGAATCGCTCTTCGGAGGGACATACACTGTCGCATACGGAACTGTTTTCGTTGGAACAAGATACCTTGTAAAACTATTTTGAAGCGTACTCAGAACCCCAGCGACTGAAAAATCAAAAGCATGCGCCGTTTGGGTCACGGCGGCTGCAGATATAATGAACGAGCCTATAAAGACCAGGCCGAATAAGCGCATGCTGAATTATTTTTGACAGACAACACAACGATTACACGTTGTCACATTCGGAGTGACTGAGGTGTCAGTAAAGCAGGCGTCAGCGGTATGACTACTAAAACCTGGCTGATAGGTATTCTGATAGAAACTACCAAAGGGCACTATCGTCGTCTGGTCTTGAGAACAAACAGAATCACTCGCGATAGCAATTGAATTCAGTGTATAAGCAGTGCCAGCGGACGGCGGTGGTGCGCCTGTGCCGCCAAAGCCTCCCTGTCCGCCGGTAGACGTCAGCCATCCATAATTAAACATACCGATGTAATGCGGACCATAGCCAGGCGTAACGTACTGCGGCGTCCACCCCGTCGGACAAGTTGGTGCAGCTGTCGTGCCAACGATTTCGCGGTAATACAGAACCAGAGAACCAGCGCCAGCACCGCCACCCGTCTGAGCCAGCACGTAGTCTTTATTGACCGCATCGTCACCATCAATCGGGGTCGCAACATTACGAATACGATTACCAGAGGCACTAATCTGACCGCTGACCGTCAGGGTTGTGCTCGGAGTCTGCGTATTAACACCAACCTTAGAATTGAGATAATACAAAGCACCGGCACCGCCTGGCGGATTTGCTGCCGGGCTCGTCCAACCGAAAGCTACTTGTAGCTGAAACAAAATTGTTCCGGCAAACATGAAAATCCCAATTAGTGCTAAAGCTCCTGCCCACTTTTTTAGTGTATGCGAAATCATGACGTAAAGTGTTAATTACTAAAACTCTTATTTAGTATACAATAGAAGCAGTGGAAGTTATACACTATCACCATGCGCTCAATCAAAGGAAAAAAAATTACCTGGATAGATTTATTCAAGCCAACCGAAGAAGACATTCTCGCGCTAAAGAAAATCCATAAATTCCATCCGGTAATTCTCGATGAGCTCATCCACCCCTCTTCGCGAACCCACATCGAAGAATATGGCGATTACCTGTTCCTCGTCTACCACTTTCCCGAATATGACCAAGAAGCAAAGACTTCACGCCGTACTGAAATCGATTTTCTAGTCACCAAGGACACCATCATCACCGTTCACTACGAAAATCTTGACCAACTCAATCTTCTTTTCGATTTACTCGCCCGCAATCAAAAAGAACGCGAACGAATTCTGAGCGGTGACACTATGCTGGCAACGTATTACACCTTCGAGAAGGCCATCTCTTTCTCGCTTCGCCAACTTCGCCACATCGAAGAACGTGTTGGCGCTGTTGGGCAAGAAATCTTCGGCGGCAAAGAGGAGCAACTTTTACAAACCATTTCCTACATCAAGCGCGACATTCTGGATTACCGGTTGATTGTTCATGCTCAAGAAAAGTTTTTCAGCGAACTCCACGCAATTGGATTAAAATTCTGGGGCGAAAAGAGCCGCGTCTACCTTACCGACCTCATCAACGACAACGTCCCCGTTCATCGCAACCTGGAAAACTATTATCAAACGATAGAATCGCTCGAAACAACCAACGCACAACTTCTAGACGCCCAAACCAACAAGATAATCAAACGCTTTACTATCGGCACCTTCCTTGGTTCCATCCCTCTTTATTTTGTATTTTTCTCGGAATTCGAGTATATTCACGAAATCTTCGCGTCAACCGCGGTTCGCTTCTGGACAACCTTTATCCTCGTTCATCTACTCGTCGTAGCTCTCTGGGTCAGTTTCAAAAAAAGAAAAATCGTCTAGCCCCCTCTCTCCATTCGCATTATTACCGTCCCCCATTAGCATTGTTCGCGATTACTCTAGCGATTACTTATGAAAATATTTGATACATTAACTGGCGAAAAAAAAGAGTTGGTCCAACCTAAAGACCGACCGCTCAACCTCTTCGTTTGCGGTCCGACCGTCTACGACTATCCGCACATAGGCAACGCCCGCACGTTCGTGTTCTTCGATATGTTCGTCAGGTACCTACGCAGTCGTGACCTCAAAGTTTTCTATCTACAAAACGTCACCAACGTTGATGACAAGATAATTCAGCGTGCTATCGACGAGAAAACCACCTGGGACGCGGTGGCCAACCGTTTCGAACAGGCTTTCTATGATTACAATGAAAAGCTTGGCATTACGAGCGTGGACAAGTTCGCAAAGTCCACCGACTTCATTCCGCAAGTTATTGCTCAGGTAAAAACGCTGATAGAAAAAGGCCATGCGTATAAGATAGAAGGTGATGGCTGGTACTTTGACCTCAAGACCTTCCCGAGCTACGGCAAACTGAGCCGCCGCACTATGCAACAAGCCGAAACAAGCGCTGAGCAGGGCACAAGCCGCGTAGACAACAGCGACAAAAAGCGTAATGCCGGCGATTTTTGCTTATGGAAG
>CAZLKS010000015.1:8325-10888 GCA_964560145.1 uncultured Candidatus Saccharibacteria bacterium
GCCCGCAAAACAATCAACGATTTGCAGACCCTCCTTGCTAAACTGGCAATGGCAAATGGCGAACCCACGAAAAAGAAAATTGACATAGTGGCTTTCGAGAAAGATTTTGCCGAAGCAATGGACGACGACTTCAATACCCCAAAGGCCTTAGCGGTCGTCGCTGAACTGACAACAGCAATCAACAAGCAAATCTGGAGCTTCAGCGAAGGTCAAGCCAAACAACTAACGCAGGTTTTGCGTAAAGCTTTTTCCTCGGTTGGCATCACTCTCGCCGCCCCCGTTATTCCAGAAGAAGTTCAAAAGCTCGCACAAAAACGAGAGTTATCCAGAGCTTCTAAACAGTTTACTCAGTCGGATGAGCTGCGCGCCAAAATCGAGGTGCTAGGATATATAGTAGAAGACACGCCAGCAGGCCCCCTCGTCCTCCCAAAGTAAACTTCTTCTCTCCCTAGCTGTCATCGCGAGGTACTCCGCGGCGATCCAGTGAGTTGTATAATCCTGGATTGCTTCGAGTACTCGCAATGACAAACTAAATTTGTATGGCCAAACTCCCCCCTCAACACATCGAAGCTGAAGAGTCCGTCCTCGGCGCACTCATGATCGACAAGAACGCTATTATTCGCGTTGCTGATCAGCTCCGTGACGGCGATTTTTATAAACCGGTACACAACATGTTGTACCGAGCCATTCTCGGCTTGTATGAAAAAAGCCAACCAATAGACATACTGACCGTCACCAACGCTCTTAAGGAAACTGGCCAACTCGAAACCATCGGTGGTGCCAGTTTTATCACTAGCCTCATAGATAAGGTGCCGAGTGCCAGCCACATCGAACACTACGCCGGCCTCGTGCGTGACAAAAAGGTTCTCCGTGACCTCATCGCCACCTCAACTCAGATAACTGAAGACGCGTTTGCAACTCAAACCGATGTCGAGGAGCTTCTAGGCAACATCGAGAGCAAAATCCTTTCTATCTCGCAACACTCCATCAGTCAAAAGTTCTTCCCGGTTCGCGACGAGCTCAAAGCCGCTTTTGAACGTATCGAAAAACTCCATAATGGTGACGGTGGCATGCGTGGCGTCCCATCTGGATTCAAGCAGCTCGACAACATTCTCTCCGGATTCCAAAAGTCCGACCTCGTCATCATCGGCGCCCGTCCATCCGTCGGTAAAACATCGCTCGTACTAGACATGGCCCGCCACGCCTCCATTCGCGAAGGTAAACACGTCGGCATCTTCTCGCTGGAAATGAGCCGTGAACAAATCATCGACCGTATTCTCGCGGCTGAGTCCGCCGTACCACTCTGGAAGCTCCGCACTGGTAAGCTCACCGCCGAAAACGACTTCGAACTCATTCAACATGGTCTCGATGTGCTTTCGCGCGCACCACTTTACATTGACGACACGCCAAGCCCAACCATTCTGCAGATGCGTGCCATGGCTCGTCGCCTGCAAGCCGAACACGGCCTGGACATGATTATCATCGACTACCTTCAGCTCATTCAACCACGCACCGGTAGTGACAATATCGTTTCGCAAATCACCGAAATTTCCCGTGGTCTTAAGCTACTCGCCCGTGAAATCAACGTACCAGTTATCGCCCTCTCACAGCTCTCCCGTGCTATCGACCAACGCGACTCGGGCATGCCACGCCTCTCTGACCTGCGTGACTCTGGTTCCATCGAGCAAGACGCCGACGTCGTTATGTTTATCTCACGTAAGGACCGCAACAAGGTTGGCCTTGACCCTGCGGAAGAAAACATCACCGAACTTATCATCGCCAAACACCGCAACGGCCCACTTGGCAACGTCAACCTTAAATTCGATCAGGACCTGGCCTGCTTCCGCGCAATCGACACGCAACATTCATAGGCTGCAAAATACGAACATGATACGAAATTACGAACCGCTCGTTTGCCTCCCCTTTCGTAATTTCGTATACTTTTCGTATTTCGTAGCAAACACATGACTCCAGATAGCATCAAAAAACTCGCTATACTCCTCGCTGAACTCCCCTCGCTCGGGCCTCGTCAGGCTACGCGGTTGGCTTTTCATATCGCCGGACTCGACTTGTCGATAGTACATGAACTCACCCAGACACTTGAAGAGGTTTCTAAAATCAAGCGATGTATTCGCTGCTTCATGCTCGACAGCCTCAAGGATAGCCTCTGTGTCATTTGTAGCAACCCGAAACGTAATCAAGCCTTAATAGCAATCGTCGAGAAAGAAACCGACGCTCACACGTTGGAAAAATCACACGCCTTTAATGGACGATATTTAGTACTAAGCCTACTACCAAAAGACGGCATCTTGGAACCACATCACCGTCAGCGTCTCCAAGCACTGACGCATTTCATCGAAAATCTTCCGAGCGGTAAAGCCGAAGAAATTATTCTCGCACTCTCACCAACTACCCACGGCGACGTAAACGCCTCAGTTATCGCCGACGCCCTACAAGGTAAAGCAAATAAGATCTCGCGCCTCGGCCGCGGCATCCCAACCGGTGGCGAGATTGAATTCGCAGATGAAGAAACATTGAGCTTCGCCTTAAAAAACCGCAGCTA
>CAZLKS010000015.1:10988-12287 GCA_964560145.1 uncultured Candidatus Saccharibacteria bacterium
CAAACGCCCCTTTCGGGGCGTTTGTTATCCTGCTCAATCCCTGAGTTACTTTTCGGCAGTAAACTTTATTTTGCTTTCATCAATCCAAGCGTCGTCACCCTCGGCGGCTGCAGGACTCTCTGGTGCCGGCCCATGTGCTTCCAGGCCAGATGCGACTACAAGCTCCCTATCCAAAATCACCTGCGATCCTCGCTTAATAACAATATGCGAAATATCCTGGTCTTCTTCGTCATCGACATCAGAGTAGCCTTCAACGGTAACTTCAAGGCCAGCAACATCAACCCCAGCAGCCGTCAAAACCTTTAAAACGCCGGCGGAAGTTCCCAGATTCGCATCTTCTTGTTCGGTAGCATTAAGCAGTACCTGCCACATCGCCTCGGTTGAAACCTCTGAAGCTCCGCTCATTGCACTATCAAGATTTGTCATGATTGATGAATTAATTATAATCAATGGTATCGTGACTCCACAAAAAATACAAACGCCCCTCTCGGGGCGTTTATCGGATTCTATTTGATTCCCGTAATCTCCACTTCCGTGAAAGGCTGACGGTGAGTGTTCTTCTTGCGGCGGCGAGTCTTGCTGTGGTACTTAAAGACGATAACCTTATCAGCACGGCCCTGCTTCAAAACCTTAGCAGTAACAGCGGCGCCAGTCACGAGCGGAGTACCAAGGTTCATCTTCTCGCCATCAACGGTGAGCAAAACCTTGTCGAAGGTAACAACATCACCCTCTTTAACTTCAAGTTTTTCAATTTTGAGCTTTTCACCTGGGGTAACGCGATACTGCTTACCACCGGTTTGAATGACTGCGAACATATATCAGTTGGCTGGTTAATTAGTTAATCAATGAGAACAATAAAGGTCCGACCTCCGATTAACTGATTGCCAGATTAACCGCCAGCCGACTTATTTGTTGTTGGCAATAATAACAGAGGTTGCGATAAATAGCAAGATACTCATCGCCACTGTCGTATTTGCGATAACAATAGCGGTAAAGTGCTCTCGCTGACTGAAAAATCGAGCTAAGAGAAAGTTAATGAGGACCAAAACTCCTCCCGTGGCAATCATCATAAAAACATCCTGTCGCGAACCAGTAAAATCCGGCTGTTGAGCACTATCGAAGTGCATGATTACCTGCGTAACAGGCGAAAGGTGGACCCCGACTATGAGTGCACCAACTCCGACAATGATGGCACTAACGGCGAACATCGCGAGGATATACTTCATAATTGAACTCATCAATTCTAACAGTATTGCTCAAAATCGCAAAATTTTGTATTATCACTTGGTCACGAGTCGC
>CAZLKS010000015.1:12387-15884 GCA_964560145.1 uncultured Candidatus Saccharibacteria bacterium
ATTCCCGGTGAGAGCGCTAACACAAAAGGCGGGCTTTAAACCTCCTGAAGTGCTGCAACAGCTTTAGCAAGACCCACCGAATGGGAAGCCTTTATAAGAACAAGATCTCCTTCTTTAATGACATCGCGCAGCTGTGGCAAGACCTCCTCTACCTTTTGCACATGCACCACATTCTTTTTTGAAAATCGATATTTCAGAGCCAACTCCGCATATGTCTTTGACTCAGGCCCCACAGCAATAAGCACATCAAACGTTTTACCAGCCAACTCACCAATCTCGCGATGCGCCTGCTTACTCCATTCGCCGAGCTCCTTCATGTCGCCAATGATTGCCACCTTTCGCTTGGCCTTAATTGCTGCCACGGTTTCAATGGCGCTCCGAAGTGAGAGTGGCGAGGCATTGTAACTATCGTCAATGATTGTTGAACGATGAATACCTGCCAAAAATCGCATACGCTGATTCGGGACTTGATGATAAGTCAAAGCTTCAGCTATCTGTACTAAATTCAAGTTGAAGGCCATTCCAACCGCAGCAGCAGCGGCGGCGGCATAGGCCTGTGTTCGGCCGAGCGTACCACTCATGCGGACGGGCACAAAAGACTTGTCGTATCCGAGCTTGAAGGTGATGCCGATTGGGCGCAAGATACCATCAATCATCTCGAGCTTATTTTCAAAATCGATGACTCGAACGTCGCACTGCTCACCAAATCCGAACGTTATCGGCGTAGCTCGCGTCTTCTCTTCACAGCGAGCGACCCGCTCTTCGTCGCCATTTAATACGGCGAGGCCAGACGCTGCTAGCGCCTCAATAACTCGCCCCTTTTCACGCAACACCGCCTCAGGCGAATCATAAAACTCAACATGAACCGGGATATCCCCAACAGCCGTTAAAACGCCAATGTGCGGTTTTGCAATTTCCAAAAGATACTTAATATCACCGGGCTTATCAGCGGCATACTCAAGCACCAACACCTCTGGGTATCCACCAAAGAAATGAACGAGTCGATGTGGTAACAAAAGCCGCAACATGGCTCCACAAATAGCTCGTGCAAAGAAGACTGCTTTGCTAAACCGCGAAGCACGGCAGGTATCGCGGGCAATAACCTGCAAATCACTATGCGTCCATTCACCCAGAATGGTCAGCGGCAATCCGAGCTCACCATTAAAGTTTCCGACATTGCGCCGTGTCTTCCGAAAAGCGCTCAGCACAGAAAACACCGCCTCTTTGGTCGAACTCTTGCCGACGCTACCCGTTACGGCTACTACCGTAGGTTTAAATTTTGCCAGCGTGCGAATCGCGAGTGAGTTGAGGGTTTTAGAGAGTTGTTCAATCAAAAATTTCTTCATAAGAGGGTCGCCCGAAAAGTAGTATTAGTTAGTGTCGTCTGGAGGTACATTGTAATAGTTTAAAAGGAATTGTGCTAATTCATGAAAAGCAGGAACCACCGTTGTACCAGCAAGCGGTGCATTCTCTGGTTCATCCAGCTTGATAAGCACCGTAAACCGCGGATTATAAGCAGGCGCAAAACCAACGTAGGTGTTAATTACTTTATCGGTATATCCACCATTTTGAAAGTCCGGCCGAAATGCCGTTCCTGTTTTGCCAGCAATTCGATAATGCGGGATAGCAGCAATCTTCGCTTTACGCACCGCCGAAATCATCATGTCAGTCACCTCGCGCGCAGCCTTCTCACTAATAACCCTACTCTCGCGAGTCTTCGCGCCGGTTTTTGTAATGAAGGCACTGCGCAGCACTCCGCCATTCGCAATCGCCGAAATTGAAGTAATGAGTCGAATCGGAGTGAGCGCAACGCCCTGACCATACGATGCAGTTGCAAAGTTAATGTCGCGCGGGTACTTTTCGAGCGGCGTCAACCGACCAGATTGCTCGCCCGGCAGGTCGACATCGGTCAGCTCCTTAATTCCAAACTTCAACAAATAATTATAGAACGTTTTATGTCCGGTCTTCTTTTCGGCAAATACAGTCCCCGTGTTAATTGATTGCTCAATGACATTCGTCATCGTCAACTCGCCGTGTGCTTTGAGGTCCCAGTTCTTAATTGTTTTGCCGTCAGCAGTAAAGTATCCCGGATCATAGAATGTCGTACTTGGCGTAACGGCACCGCTATCAAGAGCAATCGCCATCGTTATCGGTTTGAACACTGAACCAGGCTCATAAAGCCCCTGCACTGCTGGATTCATAAAACTTGCAAGAGCGCTTTTACTATACTCATTCGGATTAAACGTCGGAGCATTCGTAAGTGCCAGAATTGCACCGGTTGCCGGGTCTTGCACGATAATCGAACCACCAATCGCTTTATACTGCGCAATTAATCCTTGTAATATTTCTTCAGCACGCGCCTGAATATTCTGGTCGATAGTCAAAACGATGTCCTGCCCAGCGACGCCGGGAGTAAACACACCTTTCTCATCAAAATTTCCTGGCTTCCCAGAAAGCAATTCATTGTATTTCGCCTCAATACCATACTGACCAGTGGGCACATTTTCTTCATCACCCTGACTCACAAAGCCGAGCACCTGTGCGGCTAACGTACCGAAGGGATAATACCGACCGCGTTCTCCCGTCACATGCAAGCCTTGGATACCAGCGGTCTGTACGGCTTGAATCTGTTCCTCAGTCGCCTTGTAAACGAGCGCTTCATATTTATCACCCTTCTTAGACAGTTTTTTAGTGAGTGAATTAACATCCAGCGACAAGAGTTCAGCAATCTGACTTGCCGCCTCGCTCACATCATCGAACTCAGCCGGAACTGCATAAATAACCTGATACTCTTTACCAAGAGCAGCTGGAATCTTCGAATTATCTTTATCAGTTATAAAGATGCCGCCGCGCGGAGCAACGAGCACGCCACCGAAAGCCTGCTGAGCCTGTGCTCTTTGTGCATACTTTTCACCTTGCTCAATCTGTATCCCGTAAAGGGCATAGATTACAAAAAGAAACGCCAGAATTGCGCCACCGATGATAATCGAAAAACGGATTTTCATGGTTTAAGAGAAACTGCCGAAGTATCCTGCGTCACCGTGCCATCAGAACGAAACGTTAAATACGAAGGTGTATTATCACGAACGAGTCCAAGTCGCTCACCTGTTGTAACTAAGCTCCGTGTGTCGAGAACCGCATAATAAGAATTCTTCAGGTCAGCATTTTTAAGCTTTAGTTCCTCAACGGCCTTTTCCTGCCGTACCGTAAGTCGTTTCAAAGAAGCGGTCTGGTTATAAACAACAATCGTCAGTGTGCCAAGCACAAAAAGACCAACGAGTAACCAGCGCATAACATACGTTAACTGTTGATCACTATTTTTAGATTGTACGGTCATAGCAAGTAATAGATAATCGAACTAAGGCATATACAAAACTCTGAGCTTGGCGGATCGAGAACGAGGATTAATCACCATCTCATCCTCAGTTGCAACAATCGGTTTCTTCACGCCCGCTGCCGCAGCAGCAGACTTGTCTGCCGGCGAGGCAGACCTGTCT
>CAZLKS010000015.1:15984-17364 GCA_964560145.1 uncultured Candidatus Saccharibacteria bacterium
TACTGTCTGAAATAATTTTTAACGATTCTATCCTCAAGTGAATGAAACGAAATGATTGCAACGCGGCCGCCGCTACGAACGATGTGCGGCAACTGCTCGAGGAGCGTCTCGAGATGACGCAATTCGCCATTGGCGTAAATACGTAACGCCTGAAACGTTCGCGTCGCCGGATGCAAACGACCATGCTCATATCCCGCCGGCACCGCCGCCTTAATAGCAGTAACGAGCTGGCCCGTGGTTGCAATCCCCTCAGCTTTCGCCATACGCGATATACTGTCTGCTATCTGCTGTGCATAGCGCTCTTCGCCATACTCACGAATAATCGTTGCTAAATCACTCACCGAAAGCTCAGCAAGCAATTGTGCAACCGAAGGAGTTTCGTCGTCATAAGTCATAAGGAGTGGCTCATCGGCCGTGAAACTAAATCCACGTCCAACAAGTTCACCGCCAGTGATTTGTTCTGACGAAAATCCCAGGTCGAGTAATAATCCGTCGGCTTTGGGAAGATGATGACGATTCAGAATCGCTGGTAAAGTGGCATAACTGCCCGCCTCAACAACCAATCGAACTGTCTGATCGACACCATCCGCTTTAAACCGATAAGCAGCACGCGGGTCCCTATCGACCGCCAATAACGTACCGCCGGGTGTTATTCGTTTGAGTATCTCTCGCGCGTGGCCTCCGGCACCAAGCGTTCCATCAATATGAAATTCGCCCGGTTTCGGATTGAGCGCAGTCAAACATTCTTGTAAAAGTACTGGGATGTGAGCCATAACTTTTGACTAATGACTCACAACCAACGACTCAAGGTGGAGAGGCACTCTTAAGTTGTTAGTTGTAAGTCGTAGGTTGTACAGTATGTATTAAATTCCTAACTCACCTAATCGCTCTGCAATCCCCTCCGAATCCGCCTCCGTCTTCGCCTTGTACGCCGTCCAAGCATCCTCGTCCCAGACCTCAAGACGACTGTACACACCGGCAACTACCGCCTGCTTTTTAAGACCCGCATAGGTACGCAAATACTCCGGAATCAAAACACGACCCTGTGCATCGAATTCCACTTCAACTGCGCCAGCAAGCATCAAACGCTGAAAAGCACGAGCATTCGCGTTGGTCATCGGCAATGCTTTTATCTTTCCCGCCATCGCCTCCCACTCTGACTGTGTAAACACATACAAACACCGGTCGAGACCACGCGTGATAACCGCAGCGTGAGAAAGTTCCGGACGAAATTTCGCCGGCACTGCCATACGGCCCTTCTCATCAACTGTGTGTTTGTATTCTCCGATGAACATGTTCCTTGTTTTTTAAAATACGGAATGAGGTCGGATAACTTCTAAAAGAAGCTGCTGGCTAGCGAGGTACGTCACAGGGCGACGG
>CAZLKS010000016.1:0-15268 GCA_964560145.1 uncultured Candidatus Saccharibacteria bacterium
AAAAGCATTGACAGCAACTGTCAAATCATTGCAAAGCTACGAACAAATATGCACTTATCCACAACTTATACCTGAATAAAACTTGCCGTTATTTCACCAAGATTGAGTAAATAAATGAGACTACCGGGTCAACATCGGGACCATAAACCATCATTCCCCCGAGGGCACCGGTCGTCGTGATTGCGATGAGTCCGACACAGGCAAGCAAGACCAAAACTGCTGGTCGGCCGATAAATCCGAAAATGCGTCGGACTCCATCCCAAATCGACTTGCGCCCTGGCACCGCACCCAACCAAGACTGAAAACTAACGGAATCGTTTACCAACTCAGCTATGTAGTAGACGGCGATTAAACTAAAAATACTGAGCGTTGCAGCCGCCCAACTCTCGTGCATCTCAAAGATTTTGCTCATCACTGGGTCTGTAATCGCTTCACCCCCCACCTCATCACCACTCGCAAAAGCAGCAAACGAAGAAAGTGTGCCGATAACTATGACAAATGCTTTGGCATACCAATAACCATATACGCCCTGAAGCTTCTTGAACCGCAGAATCTCCATCAGCGCGTAGATAGTAAGGAGTGCGATTGGGAAGTGAACGAGAATTGGATGAATATTCATATTTTTATTGAACAATGAGTGTCCCCTTCATACCCATCTGCCGGTGCGTCCCAACGGAACAGTAATACTCAAAAGAACCTGCTTTATCCGCCACAAATTCAATTGTCTCCTCTGCTCCGGAGGCAAGTTTCTTAGTGGCAACGGCGAATTCATCAATCTTCAAATCATGGAATCCACCAGTGTTCTTAAAGATAATTCGAACAGTATCTCCCTTCTTAACAATCAAGCTCGTTGGTTTATAGAAGTAATTGCCGCCGTCTACGACAAACTCCTTCGCTGGCGCTGGTAGTGTCGTTTGCTCGATACCCATACCAACGTCTGCAATCTCGTCCTTATTAATGGCCCCTCTCACCGACGGACCAGATGTTAATGGCGTTTCTGGTGATTCCGCCTTTGGATTATAGGAGTTGAGCCAAAAGCCACCACCGACGATAACTACCGCAACAATAGCGATTGAAATATATGTTTTATTCATGGTACGAGTATATCTTATTTTACTTTACACGTCCCTACTCGTCGTCGCCAATTTCCTGAATGCCTATCGCCTGGACTGAATCGCTGGCGTTTGGGCCAAAGACAACAACCGCCTCTCCGATACGCAATCCATCAACAGATTGAGTCTGCGTTCGTGGACCAACTAAAATGACCGTTGGCGAGCTCGTCCGCCCTCCCTCTCTCAAGATGAATCCGCTCGTCGTTGTACTAACGATAAGTCCGCGACGAATCTCTCGAAGTGGATACTGGCCGAAGAAACGATAAAACTTCTGCGTCATGCGGGGCACGCGCTGATCGCCCTGCTCATCGGAGAGCATCCGATGCAGCGAGGTCCCGGCAACTATAAAACCACCAGCGACTACCAGCACAATGATACCGCAAGCCGAATATGCGAGTGGTCGCTTATAAGCAAAAGGATAGTGGCGAACCAGCACCTCGAGCAGCACGATAAACACGAGAGAGAAAACAATCAGCAGCCAAGGCAGTGCTCGCAAGAAGGCCCAGACACCTTTGAGTCCAAAAGCTGGCACGAATGCAGCTCCCGACTGCCGGGCGATAAAGATTATCAAGCTTATAAGGTACAGCAGCACGAGCGCCATCAACACTCCGCCAAGGAATGCGAGTACTCCACGCAAAATGAACTGCCACCGCGGCCGCATCTTAATATCCCCCGCCTTGATGGCGATGAGAACGCTTTCGTGAATGCAGTTTTTGTTTTCCTCAGTTTGCATGACTGGTAATAATTTTCTTGAGCATCGCCTTACCCCTCGTCAAACGAACGCCAACGGTTGAAACCGGAATTTGTAAGATGTCTGCGATTTCTCGATAGTTCATCTCCTCTAGATAATACAATACAAGTGGCTCACGATATTTCACGTCGAGCTTATCAAGACTCTGGTCGAGCGCCTCCTTGAGTTCCTGTCGTTCAAAATCACCATCTGCTGTTTCGCGGGCAGCGAGATGTGGAAAAAGTGCATCCAAATCAAAAGTAAAAACCGGCAAACGACTCTTCTTCTTACCAGCATTAATGAACTCGTTATGAGCAATTCGATAAAGCCAGGAAGAGAATTTGCGCGAAGCATCAAAACTCTGAATGTTCACGTAAGCCTTAATGAAAACTTCCTGTACTAAATCTTTGATTTCGTCACCAGCAAAAAGAAACTTTCGAGCATAGCGAATCATCCTCTCTTCGAAGCGCTGAACTAATACACCGAAGACTTCGACATCTCCTTTTTGAACTCGCTGAGCTATTTCTTCATCAGTTAATTCAAGCATGATAAGAGCGCCGCTTAGAATACTCCCCAAAAAACTCCTAGGCTTGAATCTTCTTAAACAGATAGCTACCTATAACGAGGAACAAGAGAGCCACGCCCGCTAGCACCGCCACATCAACAGCGAGACCAAAGTGGTAGACGCCGGTCAGCGTTCCGCGCAGTGCATCAACGCCATACGAAAGCGGGTCAATCGAAGAAATGAGGCGTATAGTGACGGGCAAATCGGCGAGTGGAAAAAGTGCTCCCGACAAGAAAAAGAGTGGCATCACCAAAAAATTCATGATGAGCTGAAATCCCTGCATGTCATCGAGCAGCGAAGCGATTGCTGTACCGAGCGAGGTGAAAACAATCGCAATTAAAAACATAATGCCAATAGCGACCGGCAATAGCAACCAGTTCTCTGGACGAAACCCAACGGCAATTGCCATCAAGAAAACAATTATTCCCTGAATAGTTGCCACGGTCGCTCCACCAAGCGACCGACCAAACATAATCTTGAAACGAGAAACGGGAGCGACCAACGTTTCTTTTAAGAAACCGAACTGCTTGTCCCAAATAACCTCAATGCCAGAGAACACTGCCATAAACAATATTGCCATCGCAATTACCCCAGGAGCTAGGAAGTCCATATAATTACCGCCGCCTGCTTTTTGGTACATAGGACCAAAGCCAAAGCCAAGGGCCACCAAGAAAAGCAGTGGCTGACCAAGCGATCCAATAACACGAGCTTTGGAGCGAAAATATCTTTTCAGTTGTCTAAGCCAGAGAATATAAAGAACGGACATATAGTTATTGATACTTAGCGCCGATACATTTTTCTTTGCATACGCATAGCATCTTTTGAACTCGCCTCTTCATCACGAATCTCGTGACCAGTCAGAGCAAGGAAGGCCTCTTCGAGGGTTGTCTTACCAGTCTTTGTTTTGAGTTCGGCAACTGATCCGGTGGAAATTATTTTTCCATGGTCAATGACCGCAACAGTATTAGCAATCTTGTCCGCCTCATCCATGTAATGTGTCGTCAAGAAGATAGTCATCCCCTCTTCTTTATTTAGCTTTTGAATGTAGCTCCAGATGTGATTGCGCGTTTGCGGATCGAGTCCGATAGTTGGCTCGTCTAAGAAAAGAATCTTTGGATGATGGAGTAACCCGCGTGCAATCTCGAGTCGCCGTTTCATGCCCCCAGAGAAAGTACGGACGAGGTCGTCTTTACGATCCCAGAGTTCAACAAAAGTCAGCATTTCCTGAATCCGTTTGCGCCGCAATTCCTTAGGCACATCGTAAAGAACGCCGTGAAGCTCCATGTTCTCTTCGGCGGTGAGCTCATCATCGAGTGACGGATCCTGAAAAACGATACCAAACATTGTTCGCACTAAGTCTTGATTGTGCTGAGGGTTCTTCCCATCAATGAGTATACTGCCACTTGTTGGGCTTAAAAGCGTTGTCAGCATCTTAATAGTCGTACTCTTACCAGCTCCGTTGGGACCTAAAAAAGCAAAAATCTCCCCGCGTTTAACGCTGAAGCTAGCACCATCCACGGCAGTAAAGTCTCCAAACCTCTTCACGAGGCCGCTTACTTCTATGATATTCATAGTATAGATGTGTTCCTTATACTACTACATCTACACACATTAAAACATAACAGAACTAACGATGACCAAACGGGCGGCGCGGGCCGTATCCACCAGGTCGACGAGCACCGTATCCACCCGAGGATGGACGGCGCGGACCACGATTACCGAAATGTGGACGACGGGCATCCTCCATCGGTTCGTGAATGGTCGGTGATTTTACGAATGGAATTGAGTCCGGCAGTTTGGCAAGCGGCAAAGCCTTACGAAGCAGTCGTTCAATCGTCCGAAGGTCATTGCGCTGATCGTGTGTCGCGAAAGAAATGGCATGACCGGAGGCACCAGCACGGCCCGTACGTCCGATGCGGTGAATATAGTCCTCGGCATGGTCCGGAAGATCGTAGTTGACTACGAGCTCGATTCCAGTGACGTCGATACCGCGGGCAGCAATATCGGTCGCAACGAGCACGCGATATCCGCCGTTTTTAAATCCTTGCAAAGCTTCCTTGCGTTGATTCAGTGAGCGGTTCGAATGAATCTCGGCAGCGGTGTGACCGGCGGCAACTAAATCACGAGCAACTTTCTTGGCACCGAACTTCGTTCGAGTGAAGACAAGAACTGAGCCGCGGTAATCACCAAGTAACTTTTGGAGCAATCCCGCCTTCTGCTCGCGAGAAACAACAAACACCTCTTGAGTAACATTTGTAGCGGCGGTTCCTTGTGGTGCGATTTCAATCTGTACCGGCAGCTTCATAAATGTACGAGCGATATTAACAATTTCAGCAGGCATCGTAGCCGAGAACAAAAGTGTCTGACGGTCAGTCGGAACGGTCGCCAGAATTTTTTTAAGTTGAGGAGCGAATCCCATGTCGAGCATCCGATCGGCTTCATCAAGCACAAGCATTTTAACCGAACCTAGAACCAGCGTTCGCTGCTCGAGATGGTCAATGATGCGGCCCGGCGTTCCGATAACCACCTGAGGTCCGCGGCGAATCTCCCCTACCTGTTTGTTCATTGGCGCGCCACCAATCAAAACCGCAGTCCGAAGACCGAGCGCCTGTCCAATTTTCTGCAATGATTCATTGACCTGTAAGGCCAATTCACGCGTCGGTAGCACGATAAGTCCCGGTCCCTTGCCCTGCAAAATGCGTTGAATCATCGGAATGCCGAAAGCCAGGGTTTTGCCGGTTCCAGTCTGCGCGATACCCATCAAATCCTTTCCTTCGATAGCCAAAGGGATAGATTTAGCCTGAATCGGCGTCGGCGTGGTAAAAGCGTTCTTTTGTAGTACGGCGAGGATATTTGGGGCGATACCGAGCCCCATGAAGCCGTTTTGTGCTTGTGGTTCCATAGTTGGAGTACTCTAGCATAGAAACGTAATAAAAGCTAGTTTTTGGCAAATCCCGAGCCTTCTTTCGCCATCCCTCTTCCTCCCCTATCATTCCGTGCTCGACACGGAGGAGCTAGTTTCTTCGCAGGCTCAGAATGACACGGAAAGGGGGTCCTGCCCCCTTTCGTCCCCTCCCTGGTTGTCATCCTGAGTAAAACGAAGGAACTTGTCCCCTTATCACCCTCCTCCCCGTTTGTCATTGCGCTGTGCCGTGCCATAGCTTTTAGCGACGGCTGGAGTACCCGAAGCAAACCATCCCCCTTTATGGGCTTGACACGAACCACTAAATAGTGTATATTTACTGCATATGACACAGTCCTGGTTTAAACAACTGAATACGAAGTCGCTTTCCGTGGCACATATGCCGCGTATTAGTGATTGCAATACATATTCCAGTTTACCTAACCAGGACGCTGTTTCTGATTTCACTCAAAAGAACTAACACCTCTTCACATTGAACCCAAAGAACGCCTCGGTTAGATAAACTGAGGCGTTTTTGTTTTTTGGTTTATCTAATAAAGGTCCTATTATCCACTAACTCTCTTTCAGGAGGAAAGCCATGTCACCACAGAAGATTGTCCGCTCCTATCTGCTGCTCTCTGCCCTCTCAACGCTCGGGCGCAGTTTCACCATCGCGACTTACGTGTTGTACTTGAGGCAACACAACCTCGACTACTTCACGGCAAACCTGATGAACGTCGCATTCTTTGTCGCGATGCTCATCTTCGAGTTGCCGACAGGTGCATTCGCTGACGTATTCGGCAGGCGCACCGCCTTCGTAACGTCATGCATCTGTTGGGCAGCGGCCGGACTTGTGTATGGAAGTACAACGACACCCATCGGCTTCATCATCGCAGAGCTCCTCGGCGCACTCGGCGCCACGTTGGCAAGCGGTGCGTTTCAGGCCTGGTTCGTTGATAGACTTCACCATCACGGATATGAAGGTAACGCACTCCCCTTCTTCTTCCGTGAACGAATCTGGAACACAGCCGCAACTATTCTGGCTGCTGTAATCGGTGCAACTGTTGCTGCGTACTACGGTCGTGAAATACCCTGGTTTCTTGAAACAACAGTGCTCCTCATTGCGGCACTTGTTGCACTCTTCGTCATGAAAGAAGAGTACTTCGTTCCCAAGAAGGAACCTATCCGCAAGCGTGCCACTGAAATGATTGGTGCAATGAAAGCGGGATTCCAGTACGGACGCTCGCACCCGCAAATCCGGTTCCTCTTCGCGATTGGACTCACGCTGTCTTTCGCGGTGCAGGCTCCGAACATGCAGTGGCAGCCAGTATTCCAGAATCTTGGCCTCGGACAGTTCGGACTCGGCTTCGCCATGGCTGGTACACAGCTTGCGCTGTTCCTTGGTGCTTGGTTGGGGCTCCGTGCCTCACGAAGATTCCAGGATGAGCAGCTACTGCTACGCTCGACACTCTGTCTGGCTGGTCTTGGTATCGCCCTGACGATGTTCATGCCAAGCGTGCAGTCAGCACTGGTAATCTTCTTGGCGCATGAGCTTTTCCGGGGTGCCTATCAGCCCGTGAAAGACAGCTACTTGAACCAACAGATTGCCAGTGGCGACCCGCGTCGGGCGACGATTCTGTCATTCGAGTCGCTCGCTCGTCACGCCGGAGGAGTCGCTGGACTGCTCGTGAGCGGCGCGGTTGCCCAGATGTTCTCTCCCCTCATCGCCTGGACACTCTCGGGCCTCGTACTCTGCAGCTCGGTCGTTTGGCTCGGTAGAAACAAGAGAAGTTAGGCAGAAAGGACCTAACGCAACAGGGCGTTCCGATACACATCGGAACGCCCTGTTTGATTTCTATAATAGATCGCAGTACTCAGGATAATTCTCTTTAATAAGTGCTTTCCATTCCGCGGTTTCGTTGTGACCGCTCAAATCTGTTTTACCATACACCAGCAAAACTCTTACTTCGCAAGCGTCTTTATGCCATGCGACTATACATCTGTTTCCTGACCCATGCCTACTTTCTTGCGTACCTGCAATCTTAAACTCTGTCTTACAGATTACGATGGTCGCATTTTTATCAGTTACTGCCTGAGCGATGTTCTTAGGAAAAAGAACTTCAATCTTTTTTAGTTGATCGCTTATTGTCCCCCAGGTCAGATTCCAGGCCCCCTTATATTTCCTTAAAAAGGAACTAACAAAATGCCGTTCTGCAAATGAACCAAGGATAACCCCGCAATCCATACTTAGTAAACCTCACCTGGATCTTCTTGAGTAATTGCCGCATAAGAAACCATCTCTTCATCATTCGCCAGCAAATACGGCAACTGATTATGGGTGAAGTTAACAATCTCTGCCGTTCTCTTATCTTTCCATTTCTCGTAAATCGAGCTCATTAGATTGGTCTCCTCCTCGGCAAGAGCATCTAAATTCTGCCCTTTGTTACTTTCTGATTCAGAAATAATCTGCATGTCCTTACCATCACTATTTTTGTGATCAATCAAGATTTTGCCCTCGCTCTCAAGTTCATCGAGTGCCCTGAAATAAGCATCGGGCACTGGACCATATTGAATTTTCCGATACTGCATGCCACTCATGCTTTTCAGGTGGTCGTAATACCAAGCAAAGTCAGAAAGATATAAAAGCTTTGCCAACTTCGTCTTCTTAATATCCTTACCCAAACGCAAGAATTGCAAAATCATCTGCTTGTACTTCGCGTAATCAGGCATTCCCAAACTCAAAAATTCATTCATAGAAATGCCGTAAAGTGCACAAAGAGTCTCTGCCTCTTTCACGCTCAACTCTCTCTTGCCGCTCTCAATAGCGATATACGATTGTCGACTAGCGAGCCCCAATTTCTCAGCAACCAGAGACTGAGAAAGGCCCTTCGAAATTCGCAAGTTTTTAATAAAAGAAGCGTATTTGTTACCCATAGATACATTATACACAGGATATGCACAGTTTGCAATACACAGGGTGTTAATAAAATAGACATTATGTGCTATAATGAACCCGTTGGCCTCGTCGAACCAACGCGAATATTATAAAATCTATGTCTAGATACATAATAAACAACAATCCTCAGCCAACGGGTGAACACGAAGTTCACAACGAGGTGATGTGCAATCATCTACCATTAGCGGAGAATCGCGTATTGATTGGATACTTTAGCAACTGTCGAGAAGCATTGATTGCCGCTCGATCAAAGTGGCCAGGGAATCACATTGATGGATGTGCTTACTGCTCGCCTTTGTGCCACAGACAATAAGAGGTCTAATTGAGCAAAACGCACTGGATTACCGAGAGTTTAAGGTAGCGCGTAACAACAACCCACCGCTAACGCTCGAAAAGTGCACCTCGCTCACAAAAAACAGCCCTAGGGCTGTTTTTGTTTCTTTGTCCTCTTAGGCTTTACTAGCTTCACGGGTTCAGACGCAAGATATTTTTGGTAAAGTCCGAATAAGAATTCTAACCGTTTAAGCTCATTTTCAAAACTGCGAACGCCATACGCTTTATCTACTGCCCTATCAAGAGTAGCGTGCGCGTCCAAAAGCGATTTCGGCATAGTCTCTGGATTGTATAGCTCTGAGAGAGTCGCATTTGGAAATTGCTTACGCGCATTAAGCACCTCCTGTGCTTTTTCTTTGATGTTCTCTACGATCTCTTCGCTTGGATTTTCCGGCCAAGGAAAGTTATTGTAAACCAATTCATTTGAGTAACGATAGCGAGATTCTAATCGTCCACAAACCTGACGCATCCAAGCCATATGCATCGTAGATTGTAAAATACCAAAATGGAAAATATCTGCATTAGCAATAACTATACAGGTGTCGCCCGCGATATTATCTACAGAGAAGAAAGCAAAAGGTACAAAGTATCGTCGTTCAGAACTGACGCGCGGTATAAGGATGTAATCAGTAGCTGGCTGCCTATCCTCACCAAATAAAGTCGGTGTTTTTGCCAACGCTTTCGTCGCTTCACGTTTACTAACCTCACGAAGTGCTTTGACGCTCATCACCCTTCGCAGCACTTCTGGCATTTTTTGAATCTCCTCCGGCCCTGCATCTTTGAGCCATAGACAATAGCGCAACTCACCGTTGAGATATTCTTTAGCTGACAAAAACGGCCTGATGAACTTTATCGCACTAGGCACTTTAGCCAAGAATTCATCTTTTTCTTTTTCATTTGCGAATAAAAACAATCCGTTGTCATTCGGCATGCTACCAAAAGAGGCGCTCGGCACTTTACAGATCGGTTTACGTCTACTGGATACGACAATATCTGGTGCGTCGATTAAGTAAGGATTGATATGTTCTGCAGGAATTTCGTGCGGCTCACCAGTCACTTCGGCATAATCAAAAATGCGTTTTCCAGATTCATTAATTAGAGAAAACCCAATAATTACGCAGTATACGCCCGCGTTGCCGCGCGCCTCATTCGTCCACTTAAAAGTTCGGTGGGCGAAATTAATATGAATGCCAGTATTAAGAAGTTCCGGCCATAGAATCCCAACTGACTCCCCTTGCGTGATTGAGTTAGTCGATACAAAGCCAACGCAAATATTGGTTCCTTGAATATGCGCCGCTGCCTTTTTATACCAGCAGGTTACATAATCAAGTTCGCCCGCGCCTTTGAGGGATCCGAAAATACGATCCATATCTCCTTTCTGCTCCGGACTGCGATCCTGCTTAGCAATAAATGGCGGATTGCCGAATATATACGAAAGCTCTTCTTTTTTAACCACCTCATTCCAATCAGTCGTAAGAGCATTCCCCTGCCGAATATGACCACTTGCAGTAAGTGGCAATCTGCTGGCATATTCCCCAAACAATTCGCCGAGCTTCACATTCATCTGATGATCAGTGAGCCATAAAGCGAGTTGAGCTATTAGTGCCGGAAACTCCTCAATCTCAATCCCGTGCATACTGGTGATTGAAATCTTCGAAAGATTCAGAATATCTGTAGAGAGCCCTTTCTGCCCGCTATTAATTTGCGTAGCATAAAGCATTGATATTATCTCAAGCTCAAGTAAGCGAAGTTCGCGATATGCAACAACAAGAAAGTTTCCACAGCCACAAGCTGGATCTAGGAATTTGAGGCTGGCAATTTTATTTTGCAAAACTTGAAGCTTTTGCGGATTTTTGCCACAGGTCTTCAGTTCCTCGCGAAGTCCGTCCATAAAAAGCGGATTGATAACACGCAGAATATTTTTCTCTGAAGTATAGTGGGCACCAAGGTCATGCCGAGCCTTGTCATCCATAACCGACTGAAACATAGAACCAAAAATTGCTGGAGAAACGCTTCCCCAATCAAATTCCGTAGCATCAATCACCGCTTTGCGCATTTTGGAATCAAAAAACGGCATTGAAAGCGGTTCAGCGAATAATCCCCCATTTACATAGGGTAACTGAGCGATGTCTTCATTTATTGTTGTCTGTCGTTGCTCGTATGGAGTATCTAGAATTTGAAATATTGAAGAGAGCTGAGGCCCAAAATCAGATCCATCATCTTTCGTAAAATATTGGAAATATTCCTTGAGCATATCTCGCTTCGGGAAAATGCCTGAATCATCAGCGAAAAAACAGAAAACGAGTCGCACCATCAGCTTCTTGAGCAACTCAGGCGGGTAATGGCTCTGATAAAGCGCTTCGTATAATTTTGCGATTTTTTGAACTGCCTTAACATTTATCGGATCCTCGTCTTTAAAAACGCGCTCTTCGTAGCCGGCCATAAAACCAAAGAGCCGAATTTTCGCCGGTAATTCTTTCAAAAGAAAATCTTTTTGCGAGATACCCCCAACCGCTTCAAGGTCGTAGAGTCTAATCTTTTTATAATCAGAAACTATGATGTACCGAGGACGCTCGCTTTCAGCAAGTCCTTCAAAATATTCACTGGCCTGCTCGTATGCACTATTGAGATTTGCACCAGCAGATTTGTGCTCGCCAATAAGAACGCCTGGCCAGAATACATCGATAAAGCCATCTCCTTTACCAAGACGTTGCACCCTCTCCTCATACCTCGCAACAGATCTACGGCTGATTCCAAAAATATCAAAAAAATCATTCCAAAAACTTTGACGTTCAGCCTCTTCGCTCGTTTCACCTTCCCATTTTCTAGAAAAGGTCAGTGCACGACTTCGTATTTCGTTCCAACTTAACATAAATGTAATGCGTTGGACATATTTTACCATCTTCCACTGCTACCGCCACCTCCTGAACCACCTCCACCGAATCCGCCAAAGCCTCCCCCGCCGCCGAATCCGCCGCCGCTAAATGGCCCGCCTCCCCACCAGATGTGATGGTCTTTGTGTGTTATCTTTCCCGCGAGCTTACTCACAAAGAAATCAAAGAGTAATCCAAGCGGCACGAGCACCACCAGCCCAAAGACAAAAAACAGCAGTGAGCCGAAGACGATACCAGCAACTCCCGCGCCAATGCCGCCGAGCACACCGCCGAGCCACCAACTCTTTGTTCGAGCCATCGCGATAAAGAGCCCGCGAAGAATAGTGATTACAATGAAGAAGAAAAAGAAGAACGCCTGACCCGTTAACTTAAATCCGCGACTCGCGCTCGTACTCGGAAGAGCAGATGGGTCACCGGCGATTGCTTCTCCTATCACTCGCACCGCTTCTTTGAGTCCACCCGCAAAGTCTCCCGCTTTGAATGCCGGCGTTAAAATCTTCTGAACAATTGCAAATGCCTGTGAATCGGTAATGATGCCCTCAAGTCCGTAACCGACTTCGATTCGCATCTGCCGGTCGTTCACTGCGACGAGAATCAATGCACCGTTGTCTTTCCCCTTCTGGCCAATTCCCCAATCCTCAAAAAGTGATACAGCGTAGGTTTCTATCGTATCCCGGTCGCCGACGGTCGGAATGAGCACCACCGAAACTTCTGCACTGGTCTTTTTCTGTAAAGCAACGAGCTGCTCTTCGAGTGCCGTTTTATCTGAAACCGAAAGCGTCCCCGAGAAATCATTCACGAAACCTGTTGGACGACCAGGTGACGAATAAGCAAAAGCGAGCACCGGTAGTAGTGCCATACCAAGAACAATGGCCCGTAGTGCTCGCTTTAGCATATTGAAGTCCTTAGAGTTCTACCTTCGGAGCCGTCGCAGCAGCTTCAGCGGCCTTAAACAAGTCGCGCGCGTTAAAACCAAAGAGCTTAGCCATAAGTGACGATGGGAACGTCTGCACCTTCACATTGAGTGCCGTAACTGAGTCGTTAAACCGGCTGCGCTCAACGCTGATGCGATTTTCGGTGCCTTCGATTTGAGCCATGAGTGACTGCACATTCTCAGATGACTTGAGCTGAGGGTAGTTCTCTGTGATAACTAACAAGCGGCCAAGAGCGCTCTCAACCTGGTTCGCAGCAGCTACCTTTTCGGAAACAGTTGTCGCACCGCTGTAGCGCGTACGAGCCTCGGCGATTTCACCAAAGACAGCCTGCTCCTGCTTCAAAATCCCTTTCACTGAAGCGACTAAATTCGGAATCAGGTCAAAACGTCGCTGATACTGCGTCTCCACCTGCGCCCACTGATTATCAACGCCAGCATTTAATCGGACGAGACCGTTGTACGAAACAATACCGTAGAGTACGAGCACAGCGACAATCGCCAAGACCCACATTGATTTCTTCATATATGATTGGTTAGTTACTAATTTCGATTACTATAACACACTCCAGTCACGTGCCAAGTACATCCAGAAACGATATACTCAGTATATGAACAAACATGCCAATTTCTTAAGTAGCATCGGAAGCGGGGCAAAAGGCACAAAGCATGGCGTACAGGGGCGAAACTTCCGCATTATGCTCGTTGCAGCAGTGGCAGTACTCTCACTTGCCTACTACCTGCCGCTCCTTACCACCGAAAGATACCTGATTATTATACTGATTGCCGTCGTTCTATCTGCGGAGCTTTTTAACTCCGCCATCGAAGAATTAGCCGATGTCATGATTCAGGAGCAGCACCCGGGGATTGCCCGCGTAAAAGAGATGTCTGCAGCTGGAGTGCTCCTACTCTCCCTCGCAGCAGCGATTATTGGCATATACATCTTCACTCCTTATCTTTAGCCGTGGCGGTCAAGCTCAAAAGCATAAAAGAGTGTAGCGTTTTTCCTCTTCGCTCGTTCTATTATAAGCACACCGGCTACGGCCGTGGTTTTTCATTTTTCCAACCATCTCTATGACCACCTCTTCACCCAAGAAGCCCTCGACGCTGCGTCGCATCCTAATTCTTTTTTACCGTGAAAGAAAAAGGGAGTTTTATTTTCTCGGCAGCCTGAGCATCGCCTCCACTATTCTCGCCGTAGGGACTCCTTTTATCACCCAAAAGCTCGTTGACACTCTTATTAACTTCTTTAAGAATGGTGGCGCTATTCCGACGCTCACCTTCGTACTGTCTATCCTTGGTATCCTCGCTCTAACCCTTCTCCAGCGATTTAACGACTCGACGTATGATTACAACCTCTTCAAAACAGTAACCGGCTTCGAGGACTGGCTCCGCGATCAGTCAATTCGCAAATATCTCGACCTCCACGCACTCTTCCACCACAGCGTCTCGAGCGGTCAAATCATGTCTCGCCTTGAACGAGGAGCCACCGCAACCTACGTCGTTCTCAATGAATTAATTGGTAAATCGCTCGTGCCATCAATTCTTCTCATTCTGGGCATTACCGTCGCTGTCGCACTCAAAGATTGGGCCATCGCACTCATAATTCTTTTGCCACTTCCGCTCTACGTATTTCTTACCCGCAATATAATCAACAAAATCTATGAAGTTGAGAAAGAATCAAACGAAGCGTACGAACTGGCCGCAAAAGAAGCCTATGATATCTCTGGCAATGTGCAAACAGTAAAAAAGTTTGCACAAGAATCAGTGGAGGCCGATGACGTTATGAAGAAAATGATTGCTTTCCGCACCATCCAATATAGCGGCGAAAAACTCTGGGCGCTACTCGACAACATTCAAGCAGGAGTTGGCGTCGCCGGCCAAATCGGCGTCATCGTCTACGCCGGCTTCTCTGTTTTCTCTGGCGAACACACTATCGGTGAGTTCGTACTCTTCGTTACCTTGCAAAACATGGCCTACGGACCAATCGGCCGCCTTTCGCAATCCATCCCCCGCTTACGTCGAAACCTCACTCGCGTCGAGAGACTCTTTGGTGTACTTGATGAGCCCGTTCATGTTCGCGACCAAGAGAATGCATCCAATCTAAAGCCGCTTGCTGACACGATTGAGTATCGCAACGTTTCTTTTAGCTACCACAACGACAATCGCTGGTCTTTGAAAAATATCAGCGTCTCAATTCCAGCTGGATCAACTACGGCACTTGTCGGCCGCTCGGGGAGCGGCAAAACAACCTTTGTTAACACGCTACTTCGATCTTTTGACCCTCAGCAAGGCGAAATTCTCATCGACGGCGTCGACATTCGCACCGTGACACAGAAATCGCTTCGCGATCAGATAGCCGTTGTGCCGCAAGACGTCGACCTCTTCAGTCGCACCATCAGTGAAAACATCGCCTACGGACAAACCAAGCCATCACATGACCTTATCGAGCAGGCAGCAAAGACAGCACTCGCCCATGATTTCATCGTAAAGACCGAACAAGGCTACGACACCACGGTTGGTGAGCGCGGCGTAAAACTCTCGGGTGGCGAACGTCAGCGCATCGGCATTGCCCGCGCAATCTTGCGTGACCCTAAAATATTGATTCTGGACGAAGCCACGAGCCACCTCGACAGCGAGAGCGAGAAACTCATTACCAGAGCAACCGACGCACTGATTAAAAACCGAACAACCATTATCATCGCTCATCGACTCTCAACGATTCTTAAGGCCGACACTATTTTGGTTTTCAACCAAGGCGTGATTGAAGCCGTCGGACCACACAAAGAGCTTCTCAAAACCAGCAAGACCTACAAAAAACTCTACGAACTCCAGTTCGGAGATT
>CAZLKS010000017.1:0-10104 GCA_964560145.1 uncultured Candidatus Saccharibacteria bacterium
GCGGTTGGCGATAATTGAAGAGCGGAACGCTCGAGTGGAGGTTGATAAAGCCCGGGAGACGAGTTTTACTCGTCGTGCACTTTTAGTTTTGTTTACCTACCTCGCCATTGGGATTTATCTGTGGGCGATTGGTGTTAATAAGCCGTGGCTGAATGCGATCGTGCCGGCAGTGGGATTTATGCTTTCGACGCTAACTTTACCTATTTTTAAAAAAGTGTGGCTTCGTATGTGTAAAAAATAATATGGCAAAAGAAATTGCGCTTTCGCAGGAAGCACAGAGTCTTAGAAAGGGGGTCTATGGGCACTTTAAGGGTGACGAAATACTAGTTGTTGGTATTGCACTACACAGTGAAACGCAGGAAGAGATGGTGGTGTATCGACATGTAACTGGCGAGCGAGCGGGCGAGCCATATTTTTGGGTGCGGCCAGTCGCGATGTTTCTAGAAAATGTAGATAAACCCGACTACAAAGGGCCACGATTCCGATTTTTGCGGGAAGCATAGAATAAGATGGTATGCTTAGAGTATATGGATACTCAAGTATACGGTTGGTATCAGACACTGATTAAGCCATCGTGGTCACCGCCGTCCTGGATTTTTGGTCCGGTGTGGACGTTCCTGTACGTCCTCATCGCTATTTCATTTGGCAAGGTCTTCATGATAGGGTGGCAGAAACAAATTCCGTTTATCGTAGTCCTGCCGTTTATTCTCAACCTTATTTTTAACCTTGCCTTTTCGCCGATTCAATTTACTCTTCAGAGTAATCTACTTGCCGCGATTGATATTCTGTTGGTGCTCGGAACGCTTGTCTGGGCGATGATAGTAATCTATCCATATGCACCTTGGATTACGTATATCCAAATACCGTACGTACTCTGGGTAAGTTTTGCTACTATACTGCAGCTTACTATTACTAATTTAAATTGGCGCTAATATGTCGCTAGACTTTATCGGGCTTTTTCTTGTCATCGCAGGATTTGTCATTGGACTTGGTGCGGTAACGGTGATTGATTTGCACGGCTTCTTGGGTCGTAAATCCGCCTACTGGACCGAAGCGACTACGCGGGCTCACAAGGTCACCAAGCCGCTGATTTGGATTGGTATGACGCTTGCAACCGTTGGCGGCTTTGTTTTTTATCGTGAGGCCGGCCTGAATCAGGTCACCGCCACTCATCTCGCGTCAATGCTGGTTATGATTCTTAATGGTGTATTTTTATCTTTCGTCGTCAGTCCTTTTTTGCTGCAACGAGAGAAAGAGGGACGTAGTAGCGAGCTTTTGCCGGCGAACGTGCAGGTTCAGATAACAATCGCATTTATTATTTCGTTTATCTGCTGGTGGGGGAATGTGCTGCTTTTTGTTTCCGTCCTCGCTGGAAAACGTATGCTACTTTAGCGATCAGCACTTTACACGATTTGCATGACTATTTTCGAGCGAGTTAGAAAATTAAATTTTCCTCTGGGACAATATGTTGTCGTTGGTGGTTCTATGGAGGCACATGGGCTCCGTGCTGCTAAGGATATCGACGTCGTTGCTACGCCTACGCTTATTAAGAAGCTACTAGCGGAGGGATGGAAGGATGCTGGCTGCTTCAGTTGTCCTGGGTGTGGTCGTCTTTACTTAGAGAAAGATGACGTTGATGTGCTTTCTGATTTTTCACGCGGCGATAAGTATCGCACAGATACTGAATCTCTTATTGCTAACGCCGACATTATCGAAGGTCTGCCTTTCGTGAAACTTGAAGAGCTTGCAAAATGGAAACGTGCAGCAGCCCGACCAAAAGATCTTGTCGATGTTGAATCGATTGAGAACTATCTTAATCACGAATAGATTTGCATAGCGTATGAAAGTCATCAGTCTTAATCTCTGGATTGGAAAGAAGCATCCGGAGATTCTCTCTTTCGTTAAGCAGCATACAGATGTCGATGTTTTTTGTTTTCAGGAGGTGATTTCTGGGGGTCATCCTGGTGTTGTGCTACCGAAGGGTGCACATGCTCGGCTTTTTGAGGAGATTGCTTCGACTTTATCCGGGCATGTCGGGTTTTTCGCTGCGGCACTGAGTCATGCTGATTTTGTGAAGCAGCTTCAATCAGGTGGCGCTCATGGTGGACAGGCGATATTTGTTCGCAAGGACCTTTCTGTTCTTGAAACGGGCAACTTTTTGCTCTACGAAGATAAGCTATTTGATGGTCCTGTGCCTGGCGGCATTACTGGCAACTTTGATTATGTAATCATTGAAAAGAACGGCGAGCGATATGTTATCGGTAACATTCATGGGTTGTGGCAGTATCACAAGGATGATACGCCGGAGCGTCTTGAGCAGTCTGGGCGTCTGCTCGACTTCTTCCGTCGGTATTCTGGCAAGAGAATTCTGTGTGGTGACTTTAATTTGCGTCCAACTACCCAGAGTATCGCACTGCTTGGTGCAGAGATGGAAAATTTGATTGCTAAATATCGGATTACTAATACGCGTAACGCTGAGTACAAAGATATGGAGCTGTACAAGGACTACATTGCCGATTATGTATTTGTATCTCCAGAGATTAAGGTCAGTGATTTTAAGGTTCTGCCCGATGTTGTTTCCGACCATGCAGTACTTATGTTAGAGTGTGAATAATTACATGGAGAAAATTACCTTTGTCACCGGAAACGAGAATAAGGCACGTGAAGCCTCTTTGGCCCTTGGTACAGATTTGGTGTGGGTTAAGCTCGAGCTCGATGAACTGCAGTCTATGGATTTGCGAACCATTGTCGAACATAAAGCACGGCAAGCTTACGAGAGTCTTAAGAAACCGGTCATCGTTGAAGACGTTTCGCTGGAGATAAAAAAGTGGAACGGCTTTCCTGGGCCATTCATTAAATGGCTGCATGAGCGAATGGGGTATGACGAACTCTGTAAAATACTCGGGGAAGATAGGCGAGCAGATTGGCGAGTGATGTATGGCTACTGTGACGGCGAACGGAGTATGGTAGCGGAGGCCTGCGTGAGCGGCAGTATCGCTGAAAAGCCGCGTGTGGGAGGCTGGGGCTTTGATGTGATTTTTATTCCTGACGGAACAGAAAAGACGCTCGGTGAACTTGGCCCTGAAGATAAGCAGCCGTTTTCTGCGCGAGCAAAAGCGCTTCGAAAAATGAAGGATTTGTTGATGTAGTGGGGATGTAGTATTCTGAAGCCATGGAACAATCCCATATGAGCGGGGAGGTTTTGAAAAGGAACATGTTTTAACATCAGAATAAGGTATGAAATACACAGGAACAATCATTGCGGAGAGCTTGTTATCGGATGCCGTTCTTAATTTTGTGGATATTACGGCGAAAGAGTCAGCTGAGTTAACTGATCCGACCGCTGACCAGCCTAAGTCGGTGACGGTGATTTCATTTGAAGTAGGTGATGATATGGCCGCGGCGGTGGCTGATGAAATCAGTCGCACTATGTTAGCAGGGAGCTGGTATGCTGACATCTCTCATGAGTATGAGCGGATTATTATTTTCCGTAATAAGGTAGTTCGATTTGCCCCAAAGGAGACGGAGAAGCGCCAAAAAGCTTTTGACTACGCCAAATCGCTTGGCATTCCGGAAAGTCAGATTGATTTTTGAGTTCGCTACGAAATACGAAAAATACGAAAGTACGAACAATATGTTCACGGGCATTGTGCGGGCAATTGGCGAGGTGCGTGCATCCGAAATGAAAAACGGCTCTCTTGTTTTGACAATCTCGAAGCCTGCATCCTGGGACGTTAAACTTGGTGATTCTATTTGCACCAACGGAGTTTGTTTGACTGTTTCAGGTTTGGGTAGCGATTACTATGAGCACGTCCTTATGCCCGAGACTCTTACAAAAACAACTTTTGGTCTAGTGGTACCTACGCGCGTTAATCTTGAGCAAGCCCTGCGTTTTGGTGATGCGATGAATGGGCATATGGTGACTGGGCACGTTGATACGACGGGGAGTATTACTGAGATTGCATCATCGGGTGATTGTCGGCGTCTGACGGTCGCTTTTCCAGAATCATTTGCACATTTGGTGGTAATGAAGGGTTCTGTCGCTATCGATGGTGTGAGTTTGACGATCGCTGATATAAAGCCGGGGACGCTGCAGGTTGCCGTTATTCCTTATACGCTTCAGAACACGCTTCTCGGTAGCCTGCGAGTTGGTGACCCCGTAAACATTGAATTTGATATCTTGGGCAAGCATCTTGCTCGGATGGCAGAGAAGTAATAAGGTGAATGTATATGCATAATGCACAACAGGGGAAGGATAATCTTTTTGATGCCTCAAAGTATCGCATTGGTATCGTCGTTGCGGAATTTAATAAAGACATTACCGAGCAGTTGCTCGCTTCTGCACTTCAAGAAGCAGAGCGTTTTCATATTCCAGCAAAGAATATTAAAGTCTTTCATGTCCCCGGGAGTGTTGAGATTCCGGTTATTTTGCGCGCACTTGCTAAGTCAAAGAAATACGACGGACTTGTTGCGCTCGGCGCCATTATTCGTGGCGAAACTGACCATTACGCGTATGTAGCAAATATCGTTTCGCAGGGCATATTAGAAGTTATGATGAGTATGGGTGTGCCGGTAGGATTCGGTGTTTTGACATGCGAAAACATGGCACAGGCCACCGCCCGGATTGGTTCCGGTAAAGGTGCATTGGTTGCGGCACTGCAATCTGCCAAGATTATTCGTGATTTGAAAAATGCAAAGTAAGAAAATCATCGCTTTTGATTTCGATGGTGTTTTGATTAATACCATCGATATGTCTTTTAGCGTTAGTCAGAGAATGGATAAGGCTATGACGCGTGACCGCTATCTGCGTAACCACGAGGGTAATGTGTTCAAGATGTTTAATACGGCGAAGGATTCAGTCGTCGATTTTTTTACCGAGTATCAAAAAGGACTTCGGCATCATGAAATCACTCCTGAACTCGTGCAGCTCATCCAAACTTTGGCAAAGCAGTATTCGCTCACTATTGTTTCATCGACCCCCTCGGCTATCATCACTGAGTATCTATCACAAAAAAATCTTCGTAACTACTTTGGTTCAATTCTTGGTGGTGATGTTAGCCCTGACAAGGCTCAGAAGCTCCAGATGATTTGTTCTGAGTTTGGGTGCGGGCCCGATTCAATTATTTTCATTACTGACACACTCGGTGATATTAAGGAGGCAAATCGTGTTGATGTACCGACAATCGGCGTTACGTGGGGGATTCATCCCGAAGCAACCCTGCGAAAGGGTCGCGTTGTTGCGATAGTTCATACCGTTCCGGAACTCGTGGCACAGATTGAGACACTGCGATATCATTAAGCCATGACTGAAAAGGTTTCTTGGAAGTTCTTTCTGACACCACCAGAAGCAGTGCAAGCGATGTATGATGCCTGTAACGCCGCTCGCGTTAGTATTGATTTTGAGCAATACATTATTGAAGACAACGAGCAGGGTCGTTGGTTCATTGATGTATTGGCACAAAAAGCAGCGCAAGGCGTTAGGGTGCGTCTTTTGTGTGACGCGAGTGGAAGTTCAAGCTTGCTCGGTTCCCCGACTCTCACAGCAGCGGAAAAGGCGGGAGTTCAAGTTCGTGTATTCAATCCCATTAAGCCGTGGTTGCCGCATAAGCTTCTAAGTTGGTTTTTACGTGATCATCGAAAGCTGGCGGTCATTGATGGAAAGATTGGCTTCATCGGCGGTGTAAACATTCGAATGTATGTGAATGATCGGCGGGACACGCATGTTCGTATCGAGGGGCCAGTTATCAAAGAGTTTCAAGCCGCCTTTAATCGAATCTGGGAGAAGACGGGAATCGGCAAGAGGATGTTTGCGTTTGATAGGCCACTTGTGCCAGGTGTTTTTACCTTACTTACTAATTCCCCATACATTCACCAGCGTTTTACCTATTGGGCATATGTCAGGCAAATACGTGCTGCGAAAAAGTACATCTACATTACGACGCCGTATTTTATTCCGGATTGGCGCATTTTCCGAGCACTTAAGGGCGCTGCTCGTCGCGGAGTTGATGTTCGTATTATCGTGCCGAATTCGCCTGACTGGAAAATTGTTCGTTTTGCCAATACTTCTTTTTATGCACGTGCACTTCGTGTCGGGATTCGTATCATGGAGTTCGGTCCGCAATTTAATCATGCAAAGACGTGTGTTATCGACGATGCCTGGGCCTGTGTGGGGAGTAGCAATATGGACAGCTTAAGTCTTCTACTGAACTATGAGGCTGATTTGGCGGGCACGGATTCAAAGTTTGTTGCTGATTTGAAAAATATTTTTGAAGATGACTTGAAACAAAGTGCTGAGATATTTCGACGTGATTGGCGTCGGCGTCCTTTTTTGCATAAGCTGCTTGAACAGCTGCTGCGTCCACTGCATCGTTTTATTTAAGGTATACTTGAGATTCATATGAGTACTAATTTTTCACAGGAGGCACTTGATTTACACCGGCTGCATCACGGCAAACTTGAAGTTGCGAGCAAGGTTCCGCTGAAAACCCGCGAAGACCTTTCGCGTGCCTATACACCTGGCGTTGCACAGGTTTGTATTGAAATTGGCAAAGACCCAGCAAAGGCCTACGAATATACTTTGAAGAGAAATACGGTTGCGGTTGTTTCGGACGGCTCCGCCATTTTAGGGCTCGGCAATCTTGGTGCCAAAGCTGCTATTCCTGTGATGGAGGGTAAGGCGATTCTCTTTAAAGAACTTGCGGGTATCGATGCTTTTCCTATCTGTTTGGATACGCAGGATACTGAAGAGATTATTAAAGCCGTTAAGCAGATTGCCCCCGTTTTTGGTGCAATTAATCTTGAAGATATTTCGGCGCCGCGCTGTTTTGAAATCGAGCGTCGATTGCAGGCTGAGTTAGACATTCCAGTGATGCATGACGATCAAAAGGGGACAGCAACGGTTGTGTTGGCCGGCATTATTAATGCTTGTAAGGTTCGTGGCTTGAATCCCGAAGAGGCGCGTATTGTTTTTAGCGGTGCCGGTGCAGCGGGAACAGCCGTTGCCCGTATTCTTGTTGCTTATGGGTTTAAACATATTATCGTTGTTGACTCTCAGGGTGCTATTCATAAAGAGAGAACTGATTTAACGAAGGACAAGCTCGAGCTCGCTACTATAACTAACGATGAAAATCGTTCGGGAAGCCTTGCGGATGTTCTTGTTGGTGCAAATATATTTATTGGCCTGAGCAAGGCAGGGCTGCTCACCGGAGAAATGGTAAAAACAATGGCCGAGAAGCCTATCATTTTTGCACTCGCTAATCCGACCCCTGAGATAATGCCGGATGTTGCAACTGCGGCTGGTGCTTGTATTGTTGCAACAGGGCGAAGTGATTTTCCTAATCAGGTCAACAACTCGCTTGGATTTCCAGGTATTTTTCGCGGTATGCTTGATGGGGGCGCACGGCAGTTTACAACCGAAATGTTTGTAGCGGCGGCGATTGCCCTTGCTGATATGGTGACTAATCCAACGACCGATATGATTTTGCCAAACTCGCTCGACAAAAAAGTTCCGCAGGTTGTGGCGCAGGCAATTATTAAGCAAATCAATTAACTACTTGCATGTGTGGAATTGTTGGATACATTGGGAACAAAGAGGTAATGCCGATACTCATTAATGGGTTAAAGCGTCTTGAGTATCGCGGCTATGATTCGTCTGGTCTGGTTGTCTTTGATGATGCATCAAACGTTTACGTGAAGCGTGCAGTCGGCAAGGTTGTGGAGCTTGAGAAGGCGGTTGCTGGCGTGAGTTTTTTGAAGCCGGGGCTTGGTATTGCACATACGCGCTGGGCGACTCACGGTACACCGAGTGAGCGCAACACGCATCCGCATGCTGACGGAAGTGATTCTTTTTGGGTTATTCATAACGGCATTATTGAAAACTATAAGGAGCTTAAGGCGGAGCTTGTAGCTGAAGGGGTTGCTTTTCGTTCAGATACTGATACCGAAGTTCTTGCTCATTTAGTCGCGAAATATTACCAGCACCTGCCGATTGGACCGAAGCGTTTATTCGAGGCGGTGCGCTTGTCTTTGTTGCGGGTTCGCGGCACGTATGGTGTTGCTGTGGTGACGAAGCACGAACCAGATAAGATAATTGCTGCCCGTAATAGTTCGCCGCTTCTTATTGGTGTTGGCGATGGTGAGCATATGGTTGCGTCTGATGCTTCGGCTATTGCACATTTAACAAAGAGTGTAATTTATCTTGATGATGGTGAGATTGCTGAGGTCCGCCGCGATGGTTTCAGAATCGAAACGCTTACTGGCAATCTGACGACTCGTCAACCATCAATTTTGGAGTGGGACGCTGAAAAGCTTGAGAAGCTTGGGCACGAGCATTTTATGCACAAAGAGATTTACGAGATTCCCGAGGTGATTGAGAACACGTTACGCGGCCGCCTTATGCTCGAAGAGGGAAAAGTGAAACTTGGCGGAATTGAGGATGATCGAGAGGTTCTGCGAAAGATTAATCGGATTATTATCGCTGCTTGTGGAACTGCGAGCGTAGCCGGGCGAGTTGCCGAATATATGATTGAGGAGTACGCCGGTATTTCAACTGAGGTTGAGATTGCGAGCGAATTTCGATATCGAAAACCAGTTTTCGCTGCCGGCGATTTACTGTTGGCTATTTCGCAATCCGGCGAAACGGCGGACACGCTTGCTGCGGTAAAAGAGGCAAAAGAAAAGGGTGTCCCGGCGATGGGTATTGTTAATGTCGTTGGTAGCACGCTTGCTCGCGAAACTGATTTTGGTGTTTATAATCACGCTGGACCGGAGGTTTCAGTTGCCTCGACGAAGGCTTTTATTTCACAGATTGTTGTCGCGGCTCTTTTTACTATTTTTATGGGTCGTCAACGTGCAATGTCTTTAACGATGGGGCGGAGAATCGGCGAGGCTTTGCAGGACTTACCGAATTTGGTTCGTAAGGTGCTTGCACAGGAAGATACTATCATTGCAATTGCAGAAAAGTATAAAGCGAGCGAGGCTTTGCTGACTATTGGTCGGAAATATAGTGCACCGCTTGCCACTGAAGCTGCGATTAAGTTTCGAGAGCTTTGTTATATGGCAGCGATTGATTTACCCGCTGGCGAGATGAAGCACGGTACTATCGCGCTGATTGATGAGCACTTTCCGACACTCGTGATTGCACCCGATGATAGCGTGTACGAAAAGACGCAATCAAATATCGAACAAATCGCAGCACGCAAGGGTTCGATGATTGTTATTACTACCGAAGGCAATCAGCAGGTGACGCAGTACGCGCAAGACGTGATTTATGTTCCCAAAACATTAGAAATGCTCACGCCGATTCTTGCCGCCTTGCCAATCTATCTTTTGACATATCACATTGCTCGACTGCGGGGTCATGAAATCGACAAGCCAAGGAACTTAGCTAAGAGTGTGACCGTGGAATAGTTCTCTCATTTTCTGTCTTGTACTGTGACATCTGAGTTGGCTGGATCCCGATTTTCATCGGGATGACAGAAGGAGGGGCGGGAGTACAAACGGGGTGGGATGACAAAGGGGCAGAATTACGAGGGCGAGACGGATGACACGAAATCCATTCAGCGGTAGAATGTCCTCGTTTGTCATCCCGTGTTGGGCTTACCCTGCGCAGCTTTAGCGAAGTAGGGACACGGGGATACAAGACTGATATCCTTCCCGTTTGTCATCCCGTGCTACGACACGGGATCCATTCCCATGAATACATACTATGTATATATTTTGGCGAGCAAGCGTAATGGTACATTGTACATTGGCGTTACGAATGATTTATCTCGTCGACTAGCAGAGCATAAGAACAAGCTGATTTCAGGGTTTACTGCAAAATATAATGTGCATACACTGGTTTATTATGAATCAACGAGCGATATTAATTCAGCCATAAGCCGCGAAAAGCAAATTAAAGAATGGAAGAGGATTTGGAAAATTGAGCTTATTGAAAAAGAGAATCCAGATTGGAAGGATTTATCAGAAGATTGGTGAGAGGATTAGCTGGATCCCGATTTTCATCGGGATGACAGAAGGAGGGGTCGGGGTCACAGAGAGGACGGGATCACAGAGGGGTCGGAACCACGGAGGAGTCGGGGTGACAGGGGAATATGGGGCGGG
>CAZLKS010000017.1:10204-14867 GCA_964560145.1 uncultured Candidatus Saccharibacteria bacterium
GGAAGCAGGGTAGGCTTATCGTATGAAATCTACGAAGAAAAAACTGGTTTGTTTTGGTGGTGGGACTGGCATGTCGAGTCTTTTGAGTAGTTTACGACATAATCCGCTTTTTGATATCACTGCAATCGTGACGATGTTTGATAGTGGTAATAGTTCTGGTGAGTTGCGTGATCGTTTTGGGATTTTACCGCCGGGGGACATTATGAAGTGTATGGCTGCATTGGCGCAGTATCCCGATGTTGTTCGCGAGATGCTCAATAAGCGAGTGGTTCGGCCAGGGCGTGCCCCGCACTCAATGGGTAATTTATTGCTCTTCGGTATTGAGAAAGTGTACGGTGATTATTATGAAGCGGTTAAGGTGTTTAGCGAACTTTTGTCTATCTCTGGCACGGTTATTCCTGTTGCAACTACGCCAACAATGCTCTGTGCTGAGTCGGCTGACGGCACCATCTTCGAAGGCGAGAACCAAGTTGCAAGTCAGTATGGAACAAAATCACGCAGTGCCATTCAGCACAGCGCTTCAGTCAAACGCATTTTTCTTAATCCCCAAATCAATGGGTTTGCAGAGGCGATTAAAGCAATTCGTAGTGCAGACATTTTTATTGTCGGCCCGGGAAACTTGTACAGCAGCGTCTTACCTAACTTTTTACCGACTGGTATATCGACTGCGATGCAGCGGTCAGCCGCCCCGATTGTCTATATTATGAATTTGTTAACCGACGGGCGAGCTATGTCTGCAAGGCAGCCACTCACGCACTGGGTTGCTATCGCCGAGTCGTATGTTGGCCGGTCGTTTAATCGAATCATTGTTAATCAAATCAAACCGTCGCTCGCTATTCGTAATGCATATCGTAAGGAGGGGAAGCACCCACTGCTTTGGACTCCAGCGGTAAAGGACAGGCGATTTATGCCGGCAGATGTTTGGCATGAGCCAACTATCGCTCGTCATGATCCAGCTGCCTTAACGTGGGCGATTACTCAGGCAGCAGCCGAACTTATCAAGTAAGTTTGCTATACTTACGTTATGAAACACACCATGAGAAAATCATTGCTTGCTTTAGCTTTAGGATTAGTCGTCGGTGTCCCGTTGATTGTTGGCGCTCGTGGCGCTTGGAATGACGAACGTTTTGTGCTCGGACACGATGAAACCAAGACGGGTAATATATACTCAATCACTGAAAGCACGCTCATCGCAGGTACGGTGAAGGGTGATGCTGTTATGGGAGGAAAGAGTGTCACCGTTACGGGACTTGTCGAGGATGACGTATTGGCAGCGGGTGCACATGTGCAGCTGACTGGCGCAGTGGCTGGGGATGTACGAGTTGCTGCGAGCGAGCTTCTTCTTTCTGGTAAGGTTGGTGGCGATTTGGTTTTGTTGTCTGGACGCTCGTACATTGCGGAGGGGACTCAAATCGGTGGCAATGTACTGGCTGCTGGGGGCGATATGACTATTGATGGTGCGGTAGCTGGTACTGTCCATATCTCGGGCGGAACAATCGTCATTAATGGTCCAGTTTCTGGTTCGGTGGATATCAATGGTGCAAAACTGACGCTTGGCGAAAAGGCCGTTCTTTCTGGTGATTTACATTTCCGTGGTCCGCAGGCGCCGATTATTGCACCAGGAGCACTCGTGCATGGCAAAACTCAGTATACGAAGGATGATTTTGGCAGTAGTGATTTCGGGCGCTTTGCGGGTGGTGTAAGCCTCGGTGCTGCACTCATCATGCTGCTTATCAGCGTCTTGATTGCACTCGTACTCTTCTTGGTCTTTAAAAAGCATGCGAATACTCTCTTGCAGCGTTCGCTTGTCGATCCCTGGAAGAATATCGGAAATGGCTTGATTGGGCTTATATTGACAGTTGTTATATCGGGTGGACTCATCGTTTCAATCTTCGGCTTTCCGATAGGAATCTTCGGGTTATTCTTGCTTGCACAGCTGGGCATTCTTGCTTCGGCGCTTTCAGGTGTGGTGTTCGGTGTTTGGGTTGTTCGCGTTCTATTCAAAAAAGCCGATCATCAGCCGACGGTGACAACGATTGTGTGGGGAACCATCGTGCTTCGTCTTATTACCGCCGTTCCGGTCATCGGTTGGATTATCGGTGCTTTGTTCTTCTTGATGTCTCTTGGTGTGCTGCTGCACGAGGTATATGATCGTTTCTGGGTGAATCGGTAAGTTGTGGCTTGGCTCGGTGCTCTTTGGGGTGCCGAGCCTTTCCACAGCATGAATCTTGCATAATTCAGTCGGATGAGCTAAAATAGCGGCATTCATTGAAATAGTCAGTACTTAATAAAAGGCAGGCAAGATAGTGGTAGCGTCGCCTTACCGCATATGTGCGGTACAGGTCTTCGTTGCTCGCTACAAAGTGCAGTTGGTAGTCAGCTCGGAAACGTATTTTCCGGTTTGACTACTACTACGTTTTTGCCCGCCGGATACCCACCTATGTTAGAAATTGTTCTACACGGCGAAGCAATCGCACATATCGGTTCTTTCACTATCACTAATGCGATGGTGTATTCGTGGTTTGTGACCGCTATTCTTGTTGTTGGTGCCTTATTGGTGAGCAGGAAAACCGCCATGATTCCGGGGCGTTTTCAGGGCCTCGTCGAGAGCGTTTTAAGCGGAACGCGTGATTTTATGGCTGACATTCTTGGAAGTACGAAGCATGCGAATAAGTTCTTTGCCTTTATTGCGACACTGTTCTTTTTCATTTTGATGAATAACTGGCTGGCTCTTTTGCCATTTACCTCTTTCGGGATTTATGAGCAGACAGCCCACGGACAAATACTGGTGCCATTTTTGCGTACTACCAACAGTGATCTTAATCACACATTGATTCTTGCTGTGCTCGCGGTCATCATGATTCAGGTCTTCGGCATTACGACGATTGGTTTCCTTAAATACGCTCATAAGTTTTTCGTGAATCCACTCAAGGACCCGATTGGCTGTTTTATCGGGATTTTGGAAATTGCCTCGGAAATTGCGAAACTTATTTCGTTCTCATTCCGTTTGTTCGGTAATATCTTCGCTGGAGAGGTTCTGCTCGTGATTATCTCCTTCCTTCTTCCTTTTGGTGCGCCACTTCCTTTCATGTTCCTCGAAATGTTCGTGGGATTAATTCAGGCGGTGGTTTTTGCTACGCTCACTTTGGTGTTCATTAAGATTGCCACAAGTGAGCATCATTAGGACTAATTAACCTCCTAATGGGTCGAAATTACTATTAAGAATATTGAATAAAGGTAAAGAAATACGAACAATAACATACCAAGCGAAAGCCTGCTGTATGGTTTGCTTATTTCAACTACTTTATTCTTAATCACTATGGAAGAAGTTCAAGCTGTAGCTGCCGTCGCCACCTCTGCCAACATTGATGTCGTTAAGACAATCACTGTTGCTGCTATGATGGCTATGGGTACGCTCGTTCCGGCTTTTGCTATCGGTTGGATTGGTACGACTGCCCTGAAGGCAATCGGCCGCAACCCTGAAGCTGGCAGCAAGATTCAGACTCCGATGATCTTGGCAATCGCTTTTGCTGAGGCTATCGCCGTCTACTCTCTTGTCGTCGCCCTTATCATCAAGTTCGTTTAGTTCTCAAAATTTTGGCGAGGCGCTTTGTTGGCCTTCGCTCGAAGTACACTCCGTTGTACTCCTTCGCTTGTCCGCCTAGCGCCTCATCCAAAATTTCGGAACTAATGAGGAGGCCATTCGATTTCGTAGTTTCGTAATTAATTCGTATTTCGTAGCCACAATTCATGGAACAGTTCGTACATCAGTTCGGCATAGACTGGAAAATGATGCTTGCACAGCTCATAAACTTTGCAGTCGTTTTTTTCGTTCTCAAAAAGTTTGCCTATAAGCCAATTTTAAATCTGCTCGATGCTCGTAAAAAGAAAATCGAAGATGGTCTCGCTTTTGCTGAAAAGGCGAAAAGCGAATTGGCGAGTATTGAGGTAATTAAAACCGAAGAAATTACTAAAGCGAAGAAGGAGGGCGTTGAGATTATTAAGGCGAGCGAGGTTTCAGCTACGAAGGTTCGCGACGAAATCGTTGCTGGCGGCGAAGTTGAAAAACAGAAACTGGTTGCAACTGGCAAAGCGTTAATTGCGGAGCAAAAGAATAGAATGGAAAAGGATGTGTACTCACAGGCCATTTCGATCGTTGAGGTCGCTCTCGGCAAGGTGCTAGGTAAAACTGAATTTAAGAGTGAAGAGAAGCAGCTCATCTCTCAAGCCATCTCCGAAATCAAAGTTTCCTAGTTTCTGTCCTTCTCGCTACCAACTACCACCCATAAACTACCAACTTATTCCGATGTCTAGATACACCCCAAAACAATACGCATCTGCACTGTTTGAATCCCTTTCTGAGAGGGGCAGTAATTCTGATGCGGTAATCAAGGGGTTCGTAAAAATGCTCGTCAGTAACTATGACCGAGCGCTGTTGCCAAAGATTTTGATGCAGTTTAAGAAACTCGAGCGGACCAAGGCGGGACGACACGAGGTGGTTTTGACCTCTGCTCGGCCACTTGAAAAGAGTGTGATTGCGGATGTGAAGAAAAAGGTCGGCGAGAACAGCGGAATAACCGAAGTGGTTGATCCAAAAGTTCTTGGTGGTGTACGCATCTTGATTAACGATGAGGTCGTTATTGACGGTACGCTGAAGTCGCGT
>CAZLKS010000018.1:0-10632 GCA_964560145.1 uncultured Candidatus Saccharibacteria bacterium
CTGAGCGCCCTCTTTACAAAAAAATCGCCTTCGTGTATACTGTCTCAACGGTTAGGTATAGGTCATCGGGGATAGCCCGTCTGACCTGCAAAAACCAGTACTCTTTTAAAGAGCTGGCCTAAGCCAGTTTTTTTGTTTCAAACTATCACTATGGCTACTAAAAAAATTACCGGTACGAAGATGAAGATGACGCAGGTTTTTAAAGACGGCCGCCAGTATGGCGTTACGCCAGTTAAGGTCGCTGATAAGCACGAGATGAGCGACATTAAGGCGGGTATTCGCGTTATGCTTTCGGGAATTAGTAAGGGTCATGGTTTTACCGGAGGAGTCAAGCGCTGGAATTTCAAGGGTGGTCCGAAGACGCATGGTCAAAAGAACCGCCATCGAGCTCCTGGCTCTATCGGTAACACGACACCACAGCGTGTTCTCCCGGGCCGTCACATGGCTGGTAACATGGGTAGTGACCGCATTACCTATCGCAATATGTTGATTCTGGATGTTGACGCCGAGAAGAAGGTCGTTCTTATTCATGGTTCAGTTCCGGGCATTATCGGTAAGAAAGTTGAATTCTTTGTATAAATTTATGAAAGCTGATCTTTACGACATCTCGGGTAAAAAGTCTGGTAGTATCGAAGTTTCTGACGCGATTTTTAGTCGTGAATGGAACGCTGACCTCGTTCATCAAGCCGTTTTGGCTCAGCTCGCCAATCTTCGCCGTCCATGGGCACACGCCAAGGGCCGCGGTGAGGTGAGCGGTGGTGGTATTAAGCCTTGGCGTCAAAAGGGTACTGGCCGTGCTCGTCACGGTTCGATTCGTTCCCCGATTTGGAAAGGTGGTGGTGCTAGCCATGGTCCAGTCAAAACCCGCGACTTTGGTCAGAAGGTTAATAAAAAGATGGCTCGCGCCGCTCTTTACAGTGTTCTCTCCAAGAAGCTTTCTACTGGTGAACTTAAATTTGTTGCTGAGATTCCGGCTGCTGGTAAAACAAAGGCAATTGCAACTGCTCTGAAGACCTTCCTCGATGCCAAAAAGCAGATTCCATCGACGCTCCTTATTTCGAACTCAAAAAACCGAATGCTCGTTCGCTCTGCTCGCAACATTAATCGCGTGAGTGTTCTCTCTGCGGCTTCATTGAACATTAACGATGTCCTGAATGCTAAAAATGTGCTCGTCGAACAGGCTGCAGTAACCGAGATTAAATAATATGGCGAACAAGACTTTAGTTAAAAAGCCGATAATCACTGAAAAAGCTTCGAACCTGAGCAGTTTTAATCAGTACGTGTTTTTAGTTGAAAAGACCGCAACTGGTCCTGAGGTCAAAAAGGCGATTGAGGCAACGTACAAGGTAAAGGTTGCAACGGTTCGCACTCTCAACCTCCCAAGTAAAATGAAGCGAATCGGCCGTAATCTGTTTGAGCGTCCAGGATACCGCAAAGCTATCGTAACGTTAAAGAAAGGCGAGAAATTAGATCTTTTGACCGCTTAAATCTATGAAGAGCTATAAACCAACAAGCGCCGGTATCCGCCAGCGCATGAGCATTGAATACAAGAAGCTGCTTTCTGGTGACTCACGTAAAAAGTCGCTGACGAAGCGCATTCTTGATAAGGCCGGTCGCAACAACCGTGGTGTTATCACGACTCGTCACCAGGGTGGTGGTGTCAAAAAGATTTTCCGCGTTGTTGATTTCATGATGAACAAGATTGGTATTCCGGGTCGCGTTGCCACGATTGAGTATGACCCGTACCGCAGTGCGTTTATTGCGCTTGTTATTTATCGCGATGGTGATCAGCGCTACATCTTGGCGGCACAGAATATGAAAGTTGGTGACGAGATAATGACCAAGGCTGATGCACCGATAAAATCCGGCAACCGCTTGCAGCTCAAGAACATTCCGATTGGTTATCAGGTTTTCAATGTTGAAACTCGTCCAGCCAGTGGTGGTAAGCTTGCCCGTTCTGCTGGTAACTATCTTGAGGTTCTCGGTACCGACGGTTCCTGGACTGATTTGCGTATGCCTTCGAAAGAGGTTCGTCGTGTTCCGTCTGAGTGTTTTGCGACTATTGGTGCTGCCAGCAACCCTGACTACAGCTTAACCAACCTTGGTAAGGCTGGTCGCGCTCGCTGGTTGGGTATTCGTCCGACTGTTCGTGGTAGTGCCATGAACCCAGTTGACCACCCATACGGTGGTGGTGAAGGTGCTCAACCTCGTGGTACGAAACGTCCGAAGACCATGTGGGGTAAGGTGGTCGGAGGTCGCAAGACTCGTAAGCCGACGAAGTGGTCATCGAAGTTCATTCTGCAGCGTCGTCCCAAAGTCAGATAACAGCGGATAGGTGATGGGTTGTAGAGGATAGAAGCAAAGGTTTAGAATTCCACTATCAACTATCAACCATAAACTATAAATTCAAAAATATGTCACGTTCTTCTAAAAAAGGCCCATACGTAGATCCGAAGCTCCTGAAAAAAGTGAGCGTCTTAAAGCAGGGCGACCGCTCGGTGATTAAAACCTGGGCTCGTCACTCTACTGTCGCTCCAGAGTTTGTTGGATTCACTTTTGGTGTTCACAATGGCAAGACGCATGTCGAAGTCATCGTGAAGGAAGAAATGGTGGGACACCGATTCGGCGAATTCTCGTTGACTCGTAAATTCGTTAAGCACGGTGGTAAATTAACCAAGCAGCTTGAAGCTGCGGCGGCTGCTACCGAAGCTGCTAAAAAGGCTGCAGCCACTGCACCAGCTGCAGGGCCGGCTAAGAAATAGAATTAGTATATGAAAACGCAAACTGCACAACTTAATTACTTGACCATCGCTCCTCGTAAGGTGCGTCTTATCGCCAACACGATAAAAGGGATGTCTGTTGCTGAAGCGCAGGCACAATTGATTCTTCGTCCGCATCGTGCGGCTGAGGCTTTGCTTAAACTGCTCAACAGCGCAGCAGCTAACGCAAAGAACAACCTTGGCTTGGCGGCCGACGTAATGAAGGTGAGCAAGATTTGCGTTGACCCAGCTCCGGTACTCAAGCGTTCATTGCCGCGTGCTCAGGGCCGTGCGACTTCGATTTTTAAGCGCATGTCGCATGTGACTATCGAGCTTTCTGAGGTTGAAAATCCGAAAGCCGACCGCTTTGTTATTGCCGGTCCAGTTAAGAAGGAAAAGGTGGTCAAGAAGGTTAAAAAAGCTCCGACCCGTGCTGCCTCTAAGGATGAACAAAAGACTGATTTAGAACACTCCCGTCCGGAGAAAAAGTCGGCTGATGCAAAAGAGACTTCTAAGGATTCGCAAGCTGCAAAGCAGGGCAGCAACGGGTTCGTGAAGCGCTTCTTTAATCGAAAGGCGATTTAAAGTTGAATTAATCTGTAATCTAGAGTAAAATCCTTCAATCGTTATATGGGACAGAAAATTCGACCAGATTCATATCGTATCGGAATCACTCGCGGCTGGAACGCTCGGTGGTACGCCGGCAAGACTTTCGGAGCTCGACTCCAGGAGGACGTTTTGATTCGTCGCGTAATTAATGATCGTATTAAATTGGCGGGTATCGTTCGCATTGAGATTGAACGCAATGCAAACAATGCCTACCGGATTTTTATTAAAGCTGCCAAGCCGGGTATCATCATCGGCCGCGGTGGAACTGGTATCGATGATTTGACCAAGGCGATTTCAAAAGAATTGGCTGCACTCAACCGTGAGCGCGGCGTTAAGGCGCCAAAGATTGTTCTTTCGGTGAATATCGAGGAATTAAAGCGCACCGAGGTTTCCGCTCAGTTTTTGGCTCAGAGCCTGGCGTGGGAACTTGAAAAGCGTATGCCGTTCCGTCGCACTATGAAAAAGGCGATTGAGAACACACTTCAGAATCGCGATATCAAAGGTATCAAGATTAAGATGTCTGGACGCTTGGACGGTAACGAAATTGCTCGCAATGAATTCTTGGCGAAAGGTACTTTGCCGCTCACCACGCTGCGTGCTGATATTGATTATGGAACTGCGACCGCTCTTTGTACCTACGGTGCTATTGGTATCAAAGTCTGGCTCTATAAGGGTATGATTTTTGCCAAGGACGCAGCTAAGAAAAACGAAACTCGTTCTTAAAATAAAAATATGCTCGTTCCTAAAAAAGTAAAACATCGAAAGTGGATGAAGGGCCGTCGTAAGACGCGTAAGATTGAAATGCGTGGTGCAAGTCTTTCTTACGGAAGCTATGGCCTTAAAGCTATGTCTTCGGCTTGGATTGATTCTCGTCAGATTGAATCTGCTCGTCGCGCCATTACCAACTCAGTCAAACGTGCTGGTAAGGTGTTTATCCGCATCTTCCCCGACAAGCCAGTTACCGAGCGTCCACCAGAGGTAACCATGGGTGGAGGTAAGGGTTCAGTTGACCACTACGTTTTCCCAGTGCGCCCAGGACGAATCATGTTCGAAATGGATGGCGTGACTGAGGCACAGGCTCGTGAGGCACTTCGCTTGGCTGGTTTTAAGCTCCCGGTTCGTAGCCGGTTCGTGAAGAAAGAATACTAGACCTATGAAAAAGAACGACGTTAAAAAAATTCTGGATAAATCAGCAGTTGAGCTCGCTAAAGATGTTGCCGAAGCAAAAGAAAAGCTTTGGGACTTGAAGCGGGATATTACGAGTGGCAAAGTGAAAAATGCTCACGCTGCTGGCGAACTTCGTCGTACCATTGCCAGAATGCTTACAGTAATGCACAATAAGCAAACGTCTAAATAATATGAAGCGCCAATTACAGGGCACGGTGGTGTCCGATAAAATGATGAAAACGGCAGTAGTCGAGGTGTCTTACGAAAAGAAGCACCCGAAGTACTTGAAGTACTACACGATTAGTCGTCGTTTTAAAGCACACAACGAAAACAACGAATACAAGACTGGTGACGTTGTGACCATCGAAGAAACGCGCCCACTTTCTAAAGACAAATACTTTACTATCGTCGGCTTAATTAAAAAGGCGGTTAAGGCCGATCTCTAAAACGTATGCTTCAAATTCGTTCAGTCGTAAAAGTGGCAGACAACACCGGTGCAAAGCTTATTCGTGTTTTCACGGTGTATGGTGGTAGTCGTAAGCGCTATGCGCACCTTGGTGAAATCGTAAACGCTTCCGTTCAGTCAGCTGAGCCACGCAAGGCAATCAAAAAGAAGGATATTGTGAAGTGTGTTGTTGTTCGCACCGCCGCTCCGATTCGCCGTGCCGATGGCACCGTTATTCGTTTCGACGAGAACGCCGTTGTTATCATCGATGACAAGAAGCAGCCAAAGGGTACTCGTATCTTCGGTCCAATTCCGCGCGAAATGAAAGAAAAAGGTTTTGAGGCAATTTTTAGCTTAGCCGAAGAAGTTGTTTAATATGAAAATCTCAATCAAAAAAGGTGACACGGTCACCGTTATAACTGGTAAGGACAACGGCAAGAGCGGTAAGGTGCTTCAGGTTTTTCCAAAAACGAACCGCGTCCTCGTTGAGGGTATTAACATGTTTAAGAAGCACAAGCGTCCAACCAAACAGGGCGAGAAAGGTCAGGTGGTGAGTATCGCCCGTACGATTCACCGATCTAATGTTGTTAAGAAGTAAAGCTTACGATTTATATGATGAAAAATGCTATAGAAAAAGTTGTCGTTAACAGTAGCTTCGGTAAGTTGGCCACCAACTCTCCGGAGTTCAATGATAAAGTTCTTCCGGAAATCGAAGAGAGTTTTTCGACGATTGTCGGTCAAAAAGGACAGCGCCGACCAGCCCGTATTTCGATTTCTGGTTTTAAACTGCGCGAAGGAATCATGATTGGTCTGAAGGCGACTCTCCGTGGCGCCCGTGCTCGTCAGTTCGTTGCTCGTGTTACGACTATCGTAACGCCGCGTATTCGTGACTTCCACGGCATTAAGACTTCTGGTATTGATACCGACGGAAACTTGACCTTTGGCATCAAAGAGCATATTGTATTTCCTGAAATTGTGCTTGAGAAAGCACGCGTAAATTTTGGTCTCGAGGTTACTATTGTGCCCCGTGCTCGCATGGATCGTGCCGAGGCACTTGCATTTTATAAGGAGCTCGGGATTCCATTTGAAAAAGAAGTTGCTAAGAAGAAATAAATATGGCAAAAAAATCCGTTGTAGCTCGATCAAAAAAGACCCCGAAGTTTAGCAGCCGTATTGTACGACGCTGTTTCCGCTGCGGCCGCAAGCACGGTTTTATGCGTATGTTCGGTATTTGCCGTATTTGTTTCCGCGAGTTAGCGAGCCGCGGTGAAATCCCAGGAGTTAAAAAAGCTAGCTGGTAGAACTTATTCATATGTATACTGATTTACTTACAAAGATTCACAATGCTCAGCGCGCGAAAAAGGCAACTGTTAAGGTTCCGTATTCCAATATGGACATGGCGGTGGCTGAGGTTTTAGCTGCTCGTGGTTTCATTCTTTCAGCTGCAAAGAAGGGCCGCGCTCCAAAGAGAGTAATCGAGGTTGAGCTGAAATATGATGGTGAGAAGGGTGCGATTAGTGAAATCAATTTTGTGAGCGTGCCGAGTCGTCGCATATATTCTGGATACAAAGAGTTGCGTCCAATTCGTCAAGGATTCGGTGTTGCCGTTGTTTCAACTTCGAAAGGAATCATGACGGCTACTGAAGCTCGCAAACAGAAAGTCGGCGGTCAGCGATTATTCGAAATCTGGTAGTATCGTAAGTACTATATAAAAAGTTATGAGTAAGATTGGTAAAAAACAATTGACGATTCCGGAAGGCGTAACCGTAACCCTCGACAAGGGGTCCATTGTTGTCAAAGGGAAAAACGCGACTCTCACGGTTCCGGTTCTGCCGCACGTAACTCCGCACATTGATGGCAACAGTATCACTTTTACGGTGACGAATAACGATAAGCAGACTCGTGCAAATTGGGGAACGCTGAGCGCCAACACGGCTAATGCACTCATCGGTGTCGTTGATGGTTATTCAAAAAAGCTCGAAGTGCAGGGTATCGGATTCAAAGCTGCTATGGAGGGCGCCAATCTAGTACTCACGGTTGGTTTTAGCCACCCAGTTAAATATGCGACTCCGGCTGGTGTGAAGATTTCAGTTGAGAAGAGCCAAATCCTGATTTCCGGTGCTGACAAGTACGCCGTTGGTCAGGCCGCTGCGCAGATTCGCAAAATCCGTAAGCCGGAGCCTTATCAGGGCAAGGGCATTCGCTACCTCGGTGAACAGGTTCGTCGTAAGGAAGGTAAAAAGGTTGCTGGCTCGACTGCTTAAACTAGTACTATACGAATATGAAAAGAATCCAAAAGAAAAACAACACTCGCATGCGTCGCGCTCACTCAGTGCGTGGCCACTTGAAGTCCGGTTCAACAGCGCCGCGTCTTTCAGTGTTTCGTAGCAATGCGAACCTGTACGTTCAGGTTATTGATGATTCTGTTTCAAAGACACTTGCTTCTGCTCGATTGAGCGAAGTGAAGGCTGAAAAGAGTAAGGTTCCTAGTGCGCAAGTCGATCGCTCTCGTGCTTTGGGCAAACTGATTGGTGAGCGTGCCTTGAAAGCCGGCGTAAAGGCAATTGTCTTTGATCGCGGACGATATGCTTACCATGGTCGCGTTAAAGCAGTCGCAGAAGGAGCTCGTGAAGCAGGACTCAAGTTTTAAAATACTTTAAGAATATGGACGAACAAACACTACAAACAAATATGAATCCTGCGGCTGAAGCGACTGCTGCACCGCAGAGTCAGTCTGACCGAGCAACTGCAGCACTTGCGGCTTTTAATGCCAAGGTTGGATCTGGTCCTTCACAAGGTAGTGGTGCTGGTCGTCCAGGTATGGGTGGCCGCGGTGGTGACCGTCGTGGATCAGGTGGCCGCGGTGGTGACCGAAAGCCTTTCGTAAAAAAGAAAGAAGACTTTAACGAGCAGACTTTAGATATGCGCCGTGTTGCTCGTGTTATGGCTGGCGGTAAGCGTTTTAGCTTCCGTGCAACGCTCGTTATTGGTGATGGACGTGGACACGTTGGCGTTGGTATCGGAAAGGGTATCGACGTTCAGCAGTCGCTTGCAAAGGCAAAGCGTGATGCACAAAAGAACATGATTACTGTTCCGCTCAGTAAGCGTACGATTCCTCATGAGGTTGAGGCGAAATTCTCTGCTGCACGTATTCGCTTAAAGCCGGCTAAGGATGGTAATGGTTTGATTGCCGGTGGTGCCGTACGTGCTGTTTTGACCCTTGCTGGCGTTAAGGACATCACCGCAAAGATTCTTGGCCGTACGCCAAACAAGTTGACGAACGCCATGGCAACAATTGAAGCGCTGAAAATGCTTAAGCCGCGCAAGGTGAAGGCTGAAAAGAAAGAAACAGTAACTGTTTAGTAACTAACAGTTCATAATTCCAAGTATATGCAATTAAACACAATCGCTCCAAAGCACGCTCCGAAAAACAAGCGACCTCGCGTTGGTCGTGGTGGTAAGCGTGGTACAACTGCCGGTAAGGGTACAAAGGGTCAGAAGGCTCGTTCTGGTCACCGTATTCGTCCAGCACTGCGTGAGTATATTCAGCGTCTTCCGAAGCTTCGTGGTTACGCCAACAAGCCGGTGACTGCTGCCGCAGCCGTCGTTAATGTCGGATCTTTTGACAAAATCAAAGGAGTTGTGAACCGTGAGTCGCTCATCAAAGCTGGTCTCGTTCGCTCTTCGGTGGGTACGATTAAGGTGTTGGGTACTGGTGAGCTTACACAGGCCGTTACCGTTGAGGGCTTAAAAGTTTCAGCTGCTGCAAAGGCAAAGATTGAGAAAGCTGGCGGAAAAATTAGTTAACCAACGAGCGAATAGCTCGTAAAGACGTATGAATAAATTCCTCCAACTTTTCACCGTCAAAGAAATTCGCAACAAGATTTTAATTGTCGCGGGGCTTCTTATTGCCTTCCGACTTTTGGCCGCAATCCCAATTCCAGGCATTGACGCGGACCGTTTGCGTTCTGTGCTTGGCGAAAACCAGCTACTCGGATTTTTGAACTTATTCTCGGGAGGTGGTCTTTCGAACCTTTCTATTATGATGCTTGGTGTTGGTCCTTATATCACCGGTTCTATCATCATGCAGCTTTTGACCATGATGAGCGACCGGATGAAGCAGCTCTATTACGAGGAGGGTGCAATGGGCCGCGCTAAGTTCAACCAATATTCTCGTTACTTGACTGTTCCACTCGCGGTTTTGCAAGGATATGGATTCTTGAACCTACTCATTCGTCAGGGTGTGCTCGACCAGCTTGGTTCTTTTGCGATGGTAACGAATATTCTTTTGATTACTGCTGGTTCATGTATTTTGATGTGGCTCGGTGAGCTCATTAGTGAGCAGAAAATCGGTAACGGTATTTCCCTCATTATTTTTGCCGGTATCGTCTCCGGTCTTCCTCGTGTGTTGCAGCAGCTTTTCTTCACCTACACCGACGAGCAGCTGGTTACCTATATCATCTTCGCGATACTTGCAATTGTCGTAATTGCCGGCGTTGTCTTCATTAGTGAGGGTGAGCGTAAGGTTCCTGTAACGTATGCAAAGCGCGTGCGTGGTAACAAAATGTATGGTGGTGTCACGAGTTATCTACCGCTTAAGGTTAACCAGGCTGGCGTTATTCCAATCATCTTTGCGATTTCGTTGATGCTCTTCCCGCAGCTCTTCGCGCAACTCATCTCTGTCTTCTCAGTCAATCTCTCTGTTTCGCTTCAGAGCTTCGTGAACACCCTCCTTAACAATCAGGGGATTTATGCAGCACTCTACTTCGTTTTGGTTGTCGCGTTTACCTACTTCTACACGTCGATAACATTTAATCCGGGTGAGATTGCCAAGAACTTACAGCAGAGTGGTGGTTTTGTTCCTGGTATTCGTCCTGGTCAACCGACTATCGACTTCTTAAAGAGTACGAGTGGCCGTATTACCTTCTTCGGTGCCATCTTCCTCGGTATTGTGGCTATCCTGCCAAACTTGGTTCAGATTTTTAGTGGCATTCGTAGCTTCACCATCGGCGGAACTGCTTTGCTAATCGTTGTCTCCGTCGCTTTGGAAATTTCTCGCCAAATCAACTCGCAGCTTGTGATTCGAGAATACGAGGGCATTGAGTAACGTTGCCCGAGATAGGGTATACTGGTTACTATGTGGCTTTTATCGGCGCTTGGTGCAGCCGTGGTACTTGGTTTTTCGAGTGCTATTGATTCGGTGCTCGCGAATCGAGTATTTGTGAGTTCGCGAACCCTGATGTTCTATAGTTCGCTTTTCAACGCAGTGTTTCTGCCGTTTCTTTTGCTTTTCATTACTCCGAGTGTCTTGCCACCAGCGGCAATCGGTATTGTCCTTTTGGTGGGCTTCTTGGATATTATTTATTTATTTCCGTACTACCGAGCCGTCCGCGAAGCAGACGCCTCTGTTGTTAACGCCCTTTTTTCTTTCGCCAGAATTTTAACGCCATTCTTTGCTTATTTTCTACTTGATGAGCGTCTGGGTGTCGGTGCGTATATCGGCTTTATCGTTATTCTTCTTTCGGGATCGCTGCTTTCCGTTAAGCCCGGCCATACTTTCAAGTTTAACGCTGCCTTTTGGTACATGCTTTTGACCTCGGTGATTATTTCATTTGATGCAGTCTTGTATAAGCAGCTTTACACTATCGTGGA
>CAZLKS010000018.1:10732-14615 GCA_964560145.1 uncultured Candidatus Saccharibacteria bacterium
GGCGGATTGTTGCTCGTAGCACAGGACTCATCCGTGATATTATAAGAGTAATATGAATATGAAGTTGGTGCGGGAGTGTGGCGATTTCAAGGGTAAGACGGTGCTTTTGCGTACTGACATCAATCTTGAGAAGGCTGAGGATGCTTTTAAGCTCGAAAAGATGCTGCCGACTGTGCAATTTTTACTTGCGCAGAAGTCTAAGGTTGTTTTGATGAGTCATAGGGGGAGACCTGCTGGCAAGATACTGCCGGAGTTGAGCTTGGATTTTGCCCTACCCTTTTTGAAAGAGAAGACTGGTGTTACACCTACGCTCATTCCTTATTCGCTGCAAAACAATTCGATAGTATCCTGGGACTTCGACAAAGTAAAAAAGCACATTGATGCATCAGCCGCTCCTAGTATTACCGTTCTTGAAAACATACGTTTTGCTTCTGGAGAAGAAACAAACGATGCTGTTTTTGCCGAGGGGCTCGCTTCCCTCGGTGATATCTATGTTAATGATGCTTTTGCGAGTGACCATCATGCAAGTGTGTCGGTGAGTGGACTCGCAAAGCTGCTTCCTTCGTATGCGGGGTTTTTGGTTGAAGAAGAGGTTAGACATCTTTCGCACGTGATGGCAAAGCCAGAGAAGCCGCTCGTTGTCATTATCGGTGGAGGGGCCAAGGCCGGCGAGAAGTTTGCCGTTATTAAAAATCTCTATAGCCAAGCATCTTTATTTCTCATCGGCGGTGTTATGGCTAACACGTTTCTTAAGGCACGTGGTGTTGATATAGGCACTTCGCAGATTGATGAGAGTATCGCTGGTGAGGTAGCGGCTTATATTTCTGACCCTAAAATTATGCTGCCATCTGATTTTGTTTTTGATGACGCAAAAAATATTTTAGATTTAGGTAGCGCGTCGGCGCAAAAGTACGCGGAAATAATCGCATCAGCAAAAACGATTATTTGGAATGGCACCATGGGCATGTTTGAAGATGCTCGATATCGAGCTGGTTCGCTCGCTATTGCGAAAGCGATAATTGCAAGCGGTGCATTCTCAGTTGTTGGTGGCGGGGAGACAACGCAATTCATTCTTGAAGAAAAGCTCTCAAAGGATTTCAGCTTCCTTTCTACGGGCGGCGGTGCTATGCTTGCTTTTCTCGCGGGCAAGCCGATGCCGGGAATCGAAGCATTAAACAATAACTAATCACTATGCTCAACAAAGACGAAATTATTACTGACGACCTTGATTTAGTTTTCTTTGATACCGAGCTCACCGGGCTAGAAATGCATCATGAAATTATTGAAATCGGGTTTATTAAGGTGCGAGCAAAAACATTCGAAGTGATTATCGAAAAGCAAATCAAGATTAAGCCAGTGCATCTTGAGACGGCAAATCGGGATTCTTTGGAAATTGCCGGTTATAAAGAAGCTGATTGGGCCGATGCGGTTGATATAAAGACCGCACTTCAGGAGTTCTTGTCGTACACCGAGAACGCTATGCTTGTTGGTCACAACCTTCCGATGGATTGGCTGTTCCTGAAGAAATCTCTCGCTGAGTGTCAGCTGCCATCGAACTTCTATTATAAGGGATTAGACACCTTTTCGTTGGCTTGGCAGAAACTTCGCGAAACCGGCATGTTTCATCGATATTCATTGAAGGAGCTTTCAGCGCATTTTAATGTGAGTCAGGGAAATGCACACCGTGCTCTCGACGATGCGCGTACGACCTACGAGATATTCAAGAAGCTCGTCGTTTTATAAAAATCAGCTATGGCGAAAAAGATTTTGATATATACCGATGGCGGTAGTCGTGGCAATCCTGGGCCTGCAGCTTCGGGATATACCGTCGACGGAAAATCATACGGACAGTATCTTGGAAGAACTACGAATAACGTAGCTGAGTATACCGCCATCAAGCTAGCGCTTGAGACAGCTCGTAAGCAGGCGGGTGAATGTGCCTGGGAGACCGTTGTAGAGGTTCGCATGGATAGTCAACTCGCACAACGTCAATTGATTGGTCAATACAAAATGAAAAATGCCGGACTGCGTCCAATCTTCGATGCGATTCAGGCGCTCGCCAAGCATTTCAAGGAGGTTAAGTACGTTCATGTTCCGCGCGAAGAAAACGCTGCTGCCGATGCAGCCGTAAATAAGGTGCTAGACGAGCAGCGCTAGGTGATCGAGAGGGGTTGCTGATTGGGAAACCAAAAACCGCCTTGCGGCGGTTTTTTGGTGGTAGCGAGTAAACGGGATTCTGTTTCACCACGCCGAAGCATATTAAGCGAAGGCGGGTTAGCGATAATTTGACTAGGCTCGCAATTACTCACGAGCTCGAGCGGTTCATCCTCTGACTTGTTCAGGAGCTAGTCCTGAGCCTGCCGAAGGATACGACCTTGCACCCCATAAGGATTTAGCCGTTTCACCCTTCGACTTCGCTCAGGGCAAGTCCCCAGCTTTAGGCTAGAGCATTACATGAGAGCTTATATGAAGGTTGAGCCTCTTGCGAGGCTCTCCGGCGACTTTCGGGCCGGACGTCACTGTTCGCACCTCTGTCTTTCGACTGACGGCTGTTAGCCGCTACGTTCGCCGATTTTGTCCGCCAAAGGCGTCGCAAAATCGAGCGCCCTGCGTAGCTCGTAAGAGCGAAGTAGGGAACACTCAATTTTGTAGCTGCCTGTGGCAGACAAAATAAGCGGGAGTCCCGATTTTCCTGATTACTTAAGGCTTTTGAGGCCCCATGTAACCTAATCGTCCTGCTACCGTCGTCAACTATAGCACACTAGGAAAGAGCTTGACAAGAGAGTCAAGACGTGCTAGTGTACTAGGACTTCCAGAACCGTTTAAATCAGACCCTGCGGGGCGAGATACGGTGAGAGGAAAGCGAGCGCAGATGTGGATCTACGCGCTCGTTCTATGAAATTCGAGAAGATCCAACAACAAGGAGGGAGCCGCTATGCGGACCCTGGTCAATTTGTTCAAGCGGATGGGGGCCCCGCTGTTGGCCCTCCTGGTGGTGTTCGCGATGCTCGGCGGCGCTTCGGCCGAGACGACCAATCCCGACGTGACGTTCACGCACGGCGGCTACTACGGACACCCGGTGGGAGTCCGCAAGCTGCGGACCCCGGCGATCGACGGCGACGTGAAGGCGTCGACCGTGACCCCGATCGGCACCGCGTCGACGACGGAGCCGACCGAGACCGTCCCCGGCCGGTTCAGCATCTACAACGTGGGGACCGGGAGCTTCAGCTGCCTGGTCCGCGTCGTCACCGTCACGGGCGGCACCCGTGCGTGGCAGGACTTCCGGGTCACGACCGACCCGGGCGACCCCTCCCACTTCACCGTGAACACGTGGGGAACTCGGGCGACGATCCAGCTCTGGGAGGACAGCAACTCCAACGGCATGATCGACGCTGGCGACAAGCTCCGGCGGCGTGCCATGCTGAACACCTCGAGGCGGTGGGCAGAGCGCCACATGTGGCTCGCCAGGCAGAAGGACGTCGTCGTCAACGGCACCGGGACGGTGGTCACTCCGCCGCCGGCGACCGGCTACCCGAAGGGGACGGTCGTGTCCGTGAACAAGCGGTCCGGCTTCACCGTGAGTCGCATCGACTACACGGTCGGGACGACGACGTTGGCATTCAACTACCCCAACGTCCCCGTGGACAGCTGGGCGTACGAGGCCTTCCCGTCGTGGTACGGCGCGTCGATCAACGTGGCTGTCAAGTTCAACGACAACGGCGTGGCCACGAAGACCGTGACCGCTCCCGCGTCGGCGACCTCGGACGCCACCGTCACGCAGTACTCGCTGGTCGGAGCCAACTAGCAACCCCACCGGGCTTCGGCCCTGCGGGACGCACAAGTCCTCATCGCTGCCATGTGGCGATGAGGCAGTCGGGGTGTA
>CAZLKS010000019.1:0-13476 GCA_964560145.1 uncultured Candidatus Saccharibacteria bacterium
ACATCGTGACCGCCTTTTATCAGGCATTCAACATGCCACTACGCATTCGCCTCTCGATTAATGATTCCGCCAAGCCGGAAAAATATTTGGGCACTCCAGAAATGTGGGACAAAGCGGTTACCTCGCTCAAAGAAGTTTTGTCAGACCTTGGCAAGGAATACGAACTTGGCGTTGGCGAGGCGGCCTTTTATGGACCAAAGATTGACTTCATGGCCAAAGATGCAATCGGCCGTGAATGGCAACTCGCCACCGCACAGGTAGACTTCAACCAGCCAGAAAGATTTGGCCTCGAATACACAGCCGCAGACGGCACCAAGCAGCGACCAGTTATGGTACACCGTGCAATCTCTGGATCGCTCGAACGCTTTATGGCCATTCTCATTGAACACTACGCCGGGCACTTCCCTCTTTGGCTCAGCCCTGTTCAGGCACGCATTATTGCCGTTGGAGAAAAGTTCCAAGACTACGGAAACAAAATTTTGACTGAATTAAAATCTGCTGGCATCCGCGCCGAACTCGCGGACTGCAATGAAACGCTGGGTAAGCGCATCCGGCAAGCTCAGGTGGAGAAAATCCCGTATGTTTTAGTCGTTGGCGAAGAAGAGATGAATGTGGGAACAATCGCAGTCAAACTTCGCGGTGCCGATCTCGGACAAATGCCATCAGCCGAGCTCACTACAAAAATAAAAACGGAAATTCTCGAAAAAAAGTAGTATTCAAGGGGCTCAGCTGTCGCTCGCGGATTGCGAAACAAGAAACATATTCGTATACTCTCATCAGCACTTCACATCCTCCTGGGAGGGAATCATGCACATCAAGTTTGGCGTAGCTCAAGATGCCAATCGGCCCTCTCGCGATCACATGGAGGACCATTGGACGGAAGCGAAGGTTGCCGACTATTCGTACTTTGCCGTCTTCGACGGTCACATGGGCAACACCGTTGCTCTCCGTGCCATGCGACTGCTGCATCAAGCACCCGCATTCAGCAACGTCTCGCTCTCTGCGAGCGAACGACTCACGCAAGCCTTTCGCTGGTTCAGCGAACAGTGCGTCAACGACAGAATGTGTGGCTCGACAGCAGTAGTCGCACTGATTAATCCAGACGGCGAGGCAACTATTGCCTGGGTCGGTGATAGCTTTGCTTTGTACGCAACATCCGAGAGTCACGAGCTCCTCACACCGGCTCACACCATGGCAATCGAATCAGAGCGTCAACGCTTGGCTGAATACGGCTGCACGAGACAAGGCGAGCAGCTGAGGACGCGTGATGGCTGCACCTTCCCAATGACCCGAGCCTTCGGCGACACAATCCTTACGCCAGATGGCGTCATTGCCGTTCCAGACATTCGCAGCCTACTGCTCACGCCCGGAAGTCGCCTGCTCCTAGCAAGCGACGGAATCTATCCAACACCAAACGGGACACTGTGGCAGATACCACCGGTACTCATGCGGCCAGCTACACCGCGCGAGGCAGCCACAAGTGTTGTCAAGGCAGCAAAGGAGCGATGGGGGTCCCGCGACAACCTGACAGCACTCGTGCTCGAGTGCTCGTAGCAACTACCAAGAGGCCGGTTCGCATTCGCGGACCGGCCTCGCTGACTTTTCATATGTCGTTTCGCTGTTACCAGCTCATCAGTACTAACTTCTATTAGTAGACGACAGAAGTTTCTTCAAAGCACCTTACGGTGCGCGGGCTTCCACTCCGCGCTGACAACTACTCTCTGCCGATGAGCATCCTCGTCTGCGTTCCCGGAGCTGCTCCAGGAACGGCGAAGTTCGTCTCGAGGATGATACCTTCTTTCGCCCAATACACCCGGAAGACAGGAATCACCGGCTCTCGACCGTTGACCTTCGCTGCTTCGGGAATACTTCGATAGCCCAGAATCGGTTCGCCGGAGAGGTCCAAGACGAACCGACTTCTCTCGACCTTGTCGGAGAGAGCGTTCCCGTTGACAGGAGCCAGGCGAATCGGGGCAGTCTCCTGCTTGAACCGCTCCTCGAGCCGAGCCATTGCCTCGAGCGCATCGTTACTCGAGACTTCGCTACCGACTACATACGAAACGAACCCGACGAACACCACCAGTAAAAACACATACTTGCCCTGCATCAATCACCTCCTCCAACGCACCTGCGTGGTGCACGTACATTAAAACTTTTAAAAAATTCAGTCAAATTATATTTCTTGTGTAGCTATTCTTTTCCTGCTAAAATACCCGTATCGATTCAATTGCATTACTACCCGTTCCCAAGGCGAAGATGGATCCCGTGTCGTAGCACGGGATGACAGAAGGAAGGAATTGCTTCCCATGTCCCCATTCGCATTATTACCCGTTCCCGATTAGCATTGTTCGCGATTACTACCCGTTCCCGATTAGCATTGTTCGCGATTACTACCCGTTCCCCATTAGCATTATTAGCGATTACTCTAAGATTACTCTATGACAATAAACTGGTACGGAGAAGGTTGTTTTAAGATTGTTGAAAACGGTGTAACAATAACAACCGATCCAGTCGAGAGTTTCACGGGGCTTTCAGCACCGCGATTTAAAACCGATGTTGTCTTACGGACCATTATGAATCCTCTACTGCCAGAGGACAGTAAACCCGTCGCTCAAAACATTTCTACCGGAACTGACGGAGAGACAGTCGTCATCGCTGGCCCTGGCGAATATGAAGTTAAAGGTATTCAAATCACCGGCTGGCCACTCATGAAGAGCTCCGGCAAAGACACGCTGCGTAGCATTTTCCGTATAAAAACCGATGATATGACTGTTGGCCTACTCGGCCACTTGGCTGAATTCAACGAACCAGAAATTCTTGAAGAACTTGGCAATATCGATATCTTAATTATTCCGGCTGGTGGCGAGCCCTTCATCAAACAAGAGGCGGCAGCCAAACTTGTCCGCCAGATAGAACCACGCATTGTCATCCCCTCCTTTTACAAAGTTACTGGACTCAAGCGCAAGAGTGATGACGTAAGCGACTTCCTAAAAGAAGTCGGCCTCAAAGCTGAACCAGTTGAGAAGTTTTCGGCCAAGCACAAAGAGCTAAGCGAGAAGATGCAAGCAGTCGTGCTCACCCTCTGATAAACTATGATTCAATTCATTGAAAACATCCGTGCCAGCGATCAACGGACGAAGATGAAGTGGCTGATTATCTTCTCTTCAATCGCAATGATTTTCGTCGTGATTATCTGGATTGCCGCACTACGGGTTATAACATCAAATATCGAACATCCAAGTATTCCCGTTGCCGTACATGACGATACAAAAGTATCAATCAGCGAACGACTCGGTAACGCCTTCGATGAATTGAAGAAGAGAACGAGCACGGCATTTAGTGAGTTAAAAACCAACCTGAGCAGCAAGCCAGTAGAAATTAAGCAATCAAGCGAATAACCATATGGCCGAAGAACCAAAACACAGTATTGAAAAGCGAGAAATTACTGAAGAGCTCAAGGAGTCATACCTCGACTACGCAATGAGCGTTATCGTCGCTCGTGCTCTTCCCGATGTCCGAGACGGTTTGAAACCAGTTCAACGCCGTATTCTCTGGGGTATGTGGGACGCTGGAGTTACCGCCGACGCCAAGCTTCGTAAGTCTGCTGACGTCGTCGGTGAAGTCATGGGTAAATACCACCCGCACGGAGACTCTTCCATATATCAGACCATCGTTCGTATGGTGCAGGATTTTTCGTTTCGCTATCCGCTCTGTATTGGCCAAGGAAACTGGGGTTCAATCGACGGTGACGAAGCGGCAGCTATGCGTTACACCGAAACCAAGCTTTCTCGCGTCTCCGAGCAGCTACTTGCCGACATCGACAAGGAAACGGTTGACTGGGTTCCAAATTACTCTGGCACCAAGCAGGAGCCAAAGTGGCTACCGAGTAAACTACCGAACCTTCTTCTTAACGGCACCGCTGGTATCGCTGTCGGTATGGCCACAAACATCCCACCGCACAACCTCGGTGAGGTCGTCGATGCAACGCTTCATTTAGCCGATAACCCAAAGGCAACAACTGAAGATTTAACCGAGTTTATTAAAGGACCTGACTTCCCTACTGGCGGAGTCATTTACAACCGTAAGGATATCGTTGAGTCCTACGTTACCGGCCGTGGCCCCATTACCATGCGAGGCGTTGCCGAAATCAAAGAACGCAAAGGCGGCAAAGGCTTCGACATTGAAATTACCGAAATTCCCTATCAGGTCAACAAGAGTGAACTACTGATGAAAATGGCCGAGCTCGTTACCGATAAAAAAATCGAAGGCGTTCGCGATATTCGCGATGAGTCAGACAAGAACGGCATGAGCATTATGCTCGAGCTCAAAAACGAAGCTAACCCGCAAAAGATTCTCAACCAGCTCTACGAATACACTGATTTACAAAAGAACTTCCCCGTAAACATGGTTGCCTTGCAGGGAGGACTTCAGCCGCAGACGATGTCGCTCAAGGACATGCTCGTCGCCTTTCTCGAACACCGCAAAGAGGTTGTGCGCCGCCGCGCCGAATACGACCTGCGCAAAGCCAAAGAGCGTGCTCACATTTTAGAAGGCTTGAGCAAGGCACTTGATGTCATCGACAAAATCATCGCTTTAATCAAAAAATCTGCATCGCGCGAGGACGCTCATCAAAACTTGATGAAGCAGTTCAAGTTCAGTGAGTTGCAATCAAATGCAATTCTTGACATGAAGCTCTCGACGCTCGCCGCACTCGAACGTGAGCGAATCGAAGAAGAGTTGGCCGCCAAGCGTAAACTCATCGCCGAGCTCGAGGCCCTCCTTAAGAGTCCGGCAAAAATCCTAGGCGTCATCAAGACTGAGCTTGGTGAGATGAAAGAGAAATACGGCGATGAACGACGCACCCGCGTGGTCATCGGCGGCATCAAAGACTTCGCCGAAGAAGACTTAATTGCCAACGAAGAGACCATCATCACCATTTCACACAGCGGATACGTAAAGCGCGTTGCCCCCTCCACCTTTAAGACTCAGAATCGTGGCGGTAAGGGTCTCATCGGCAGCGATGTGAATGACGACGACTTCCTGATGCAAGTCGCCTACGCGAAAACACACGACAACGTGCTCTTCTTTACCGACCGCGGCCGCGTTTTCCAAACAAAGGTATACGAAATTCCTGCCGGCAGCAGAACGTCAAAGGGTAAACCAGTGCACAACTTCCTCGAGATGCCGACCGAGGAAAAAGTAAATGCCATCATCACCTACCCGAACGCGGTCAAAGACAAGGATTTGAAAAACCAATTCCTGATTATGGCGACCGTTCAGGGCATGGTTAAAAAAACGCCGATTGCAGAGTTCCAAAATGTTCGCCGCTCGGGAATCATCGCCATCGGGCTCCGAAAGGACGACAGCCTAAAATGGGTTAATCTATCGGCCGGCAACGATGAAGTCATTCTCACAACGCACGATGGACAAGCAATTCGTTTCAAAGAAAGCCAGGTCCGTTCTATGGGCCGCACCGCTTCTGGTGTTACTGGCATACGCTTAAAGGGCAAGGATTTTGTCAGTTCGATGAATATTATTAACAAAGAGCAGGCCAAGGAGTTCAAATTGCTCGTTGTTATGAGCCATGGCTACGGCAAACAAACGAAGCTTTCGGAATACAAGGTCCAAAATCGCGGCGGTTCCGGTGTTAAAACTGCAAACGTCACAGCGAAAACGGGTCCCGTTATGGATGCTCGCGTGATTAGCGAAGAAAAGGAACTCATCGCTCTCTCCGCCAAAGGCCAAGTTATTCGCACCGACATATCGAGTGTCCGAATGGCCTCTCGTGCTACTCAGGGTGTTAGAATCATGAACGTAGACAGTGGCGACTCACTCGCTGGTATCATCTGCTTCTAGCAAGAACGACACGTTCCGCAATGAAATCTCTGTGATATAATTAATCACATGAATTTCAGTAAAACCCAGATTTTACTTATCGGTGGTGGAGCCCTTATCGTTCTCTTAATCGTCCTCTTATTTACTGGTATTATCCCGGGGTTACGTGATAGCACCGCAAACATCAAAGGCGAATTACTCGTCTGGGGCGTTTTCGACCCTGAATCTGCCGTTCGCGATACAATTATCGCTGACTTTGCCAAGAAAAATAAAAACATCCGCGTCACCTACGAACAAAAAAATCCGGTCACTTACGAACAGGACTTAATCAATTCGCTTGCGGCTGGCACGGGTCCCGACGTCTTCTTTTTCAAAAATACCTGGCTGCCAAAACATGGCGATAAGCTCCTGCCATTTGACTCAAAGGCCTTCCCTGTACAAAAACTGCAAGCCACCTTTCCCAATGTCGTAACGCAGGATTTTTCGCGAAATGGCAACGTATACGCCCTTCCTTTATACGTTGACACACTCGCCCTTCTCTACAATCGAACTATTTTTGATAACGCTGGAATACCGCTACCGCCAAAAGACTGGAAAACCTTCAGTGATGACGTTCGCCTGCTGCGCGGCTTCGACCAAAATGGCCGACTCGTCAAAGCAGCTGCTGCAATCGGGGGCTCGGCCCGCACCATCAATGAAGCAACCGACTTACTCAACCTCATTATGCTGCAGGGCGGCAGCACCATCATGTCCCGTGACGGTAGTCGCGCCGACTTCAGTATGAATAGCGGCGACTCAGTTAAGTTCTACACTGATTTTGCCAATCCCCGCAGTAAAACATACACCTGGGATAGCGGACAGCACTATTCGCTTGATGCCTTCGCCGAAGAAAACGTCGCGATGATTTTCAACTATGCATACCAAGTTCCGCAGATTCGTGCCAAGAATCCGTTCCTCAACCTCGCCATCGCCCCGATGCCGCAGCAAGTTGGCACCAATCGCAGCGTTAACTACGCCAACTACTGGGGCTTAGCTGTTTCTAACCGTACCAAACTGCCAGAGGTCGCATTTAACTTTGTTACTAATTCAACCACTGACCCAGCGGTCAACGGAAAATACCTGAATGCCGCAAATCGTCCGCCGGCCCTACTCACCCTCATCCAACCAAACCTCGACGATCCTGATTTCGGCGTTTTTGTTCGCCAATCGCTCACCGCGATTTCTTGGCCACAACCCGATGCCAGCACCGTCAATTCAATATTCACAAAAATGATTGACTTAATTAACGGCGGACAGCTTTCAATCGAGACAGCACTTAATCAAGCCGAAGCAGAAATAACTGCCATTATTAATCGTCGATAACACCCATCTATGAAAAGCCGACTCTCTACTCTTGCCGTCACCCTTCCTCTTTCAGCGGCAATTCTCATTCTTCCTTATGCAACGAGAGCGGCATTGCCAGTACCTGCAACTTGTCCAGCTGCCGACAGCTCGCAAACAACAGAATACCAAGAAGGATTTACGCTCGGTTGCGATAAAGGGCTTAACCTCGAAGAACACTTCGACGATGCAGGCACCGATATGATAAAGACAGACACCGATTACTGTAAATCAACGTACACCCAGATTTCGAAAAAAAATGCCTGGGAGAAGGGCTGCTTTGATGGCTACGCGGCTGGTCAGTCCGCCTATACAGAAAACATAAATGCCTGGCCCGCCTCTCCAAAACCAGATCCCTACAAAAAGTGTAAAGCCCTGCAAGGCTACACCGAACTCACCAAGGCTCAGTGGCGTGCCGACTTTCTCTATACCTGCATCATCAGCTACCAAAAGGCCATCAACAATCCTCGACTGGCAGATCCAGCCGTTTTCGAAACCTTTATAGACTTTGACGACGTAGCACACGAAGCCACTTGCAATAGCACTCATGCTGGAGCCCCCAATTATCTGAATGGTTGCCGTGCTGGCTATTCCCGCGCACACGAAGATTACGAGGATGCTTTTCCGGCTCCAGCGACTCCAACGGCTGACATTATCGAACAATCAAAAAAGCTAAATCACTGCGGACTAAGCATACTCGGCAGTACCCATAGCGCCAAAGGAATTCAAGCTGGCTGCGTCGATGGTCACGCCGACGGCTTTAACGGTGCGGAAAACAATGGGGGCTCTCAAGCAGTCGCAGACAATCGCAGTGTAAAACAGCGCGACTACAAAACCGGATTTATCAGCGGCTACAAAGCGGGTTACAAACTTGGCTCAAAAGCGCGCGAGAATTGCACGACCAAAGGCTCAAGCGGTGTCCCCGGAGTTCCCTGCACCGCTGAATCAGGTGGTGGTATCGTGCCCCGTTGTAATCCGGGCCTCGCTCCAGGTGAACCAGGCGCCTGTGGTCTTCCAAAATTCATCGAGCTCATCAAAAACATCATCGCTTATCTTTTCTACGTAATGATACCGATTGGTGTTCTAGGAATCGGTTACGGTGGATTCAAGATAATGACTGCAGCGGGTAATCCCGGCAAAGTAGAAGAGGGCTCCAATGCTATCAAGGTGGTTATTATCGGCATTATCATTGCATTAACCGCCTATCTCGTCGTTCGCTTGATTTTCACCGCACTGGGCGTCAGTTCATCCGTTGGCAGCATATTCTAAATCAAAGTATACTTATCATTAATATATGACATCAAAACTTGCTCTCTATGCAATCGCAGTCGGTATGTTTGCGGTACTACTCTTCTCGGTCATGCCCGCAACAAGTCTTGCCGCAGATGACCCCGACGCAACCAAACCAACAACGAGTCAAATCAAGCTCGAAAACCCGCTCGGAGCCAACGCGACAATTCCAGGCGTCCTCAAGCGAATTTTCAACCAGCTAGCCTGGCTGCTCACTTTTTGTATCCCTATTATCATCATTGTCGGCGCCTTCCAGATGATGTTTTCTGCTGGTAATCCAGAGAAATTCGCTGAAGGCCAAAAGACAATCACCTATGCTATTATTGGATACGTCATCATCTTGATGGCAAACGGCCTCATATCAATCGTCACCAAAATATTAACCCCATAATTATTAAGCCCACTATGGTACATCATCTCTCACGTATTTTTGTTGGAGTTGCACTTTCCGCTATGCTCGCCGGCGTACTCATGGCACCGATAGCTGCCTACGCCGCCTCCGAAACAGACGCTACGACCGCTGCCGCTGACCCCTCCGTAGCTCCTCCAGCCGCAGCCATCGATAGCCCGCAAAAGATTCTATCGGTACTTCAGCGAATCACCAACTGGATGTTCACCATCTTCATCGCCGTTGCCGCTATGATGATTATCTTCGCTGCGTTTACCTACCTCACCTCTGAGGGTGGTGAAGGTGTTGAGAAAGCCCATAAAATGATTCTCTACTCCGCAATCGCAATCGTGGTGGCAACCGCTTCACGCGGACTCGTCACCTTGGTTAGGAACTTCATAACGGAAACTCAATAAAAGCCATGAAAACCAAAATTCTTTTTGCATCTGGGTTAGCAGCGCTGCAAATACTCACCTTCTCGTCAGCAACTCTCATTGCTCAGGCGGCTGGCCCATGCATAGCCGAAAATGGTGTTGAATGCCCGAAGGACTTCGGCTCAGACGCCAGCCCGACTATCATCGTTGACCTAGTCAACAAAGTCGCAAACTGGATGTTCACCCTCCTGCTCATTATCGCCGTTGTTTACATAATTCTTGCCGCCTTTAACTACCTCACCAGTGAAGGTAATGAGGAGAAAGTCACTGCAGCCCACAAAGCTCTCGTCTATGCCGCCGTCGCCATCGCCGTCGCCGTCCTCTCTCGTGGCTTCGTTTACGTCATCCGCAACATCGTAGAAGGAAAGAATGTCTCAACGCAAAGTTCACAGCAAGCCCAAACGGGCGGTTCGGGTGACACCACAACAGGAACCGATGCCACCAGCCAAAAGCCAATCCCCCCTACCTTTTCGATTATTGCTAAATTCACTGAATTTCCAATTAAAGTGCAGCTTTGCGTAGACGCTGAAGCAGGAAAGACTCTTGGCTCAAATATCCCCGCAGCCTTCGTTTACAACGAGGATAAGACGACATTTTGGAGCGACATCCCTCCCAAAAACGGCACCGTCGACCCCGAAGGTAATCCTAAGATTGGCCCGGGTCTCACCCTCTCCCCAACTCTCACCTCACAGCCAAATGCCGGACAAATAGAATCAGCCGGATCCATCCTTACCGGAATTTGGCCATTCAGAAAAGAATACAAAGTTGAAGTGGAAGTCTGCAACGACGGCAAAACCCCAACGGTCATATACAGCACCGAAGGTGGTGCGACGGGCACTTGGAAGCAGTTATAAATAATACAATTAAAAATATGAAGAAAATTATTAGCCTCCTGACTGCGTTCGCCATCCTAGCCGTGGTTGGTGCCTCTCCACTCGTAGCCGCTGCTCAGACCTGCGTTCCCACCGCTGGCGGCATCCCCTGCCCAGGACAAACGATTCTAAAAGGCGGGGTTCGTGGCGTCTACAACCTGATTGATGTTATCGCCAACTGGATGTTCGTCTTCCTGCTCATCATCGCCGTACTCTATATCATCCTTGCCGCTTACAAGTATCTCTTTAGCGGTGGTAGCGAAGAAGACGTTAGCTCTGCCCACAAGATGCTTCTCTACGCAGTGGTAGCAATTGCCGTCGCCTTCCTCGCTAAAGGCATTGTCTTCGTTGTGCAGCAGCTTGTTGGTGGTGGTTCTGCTGGCGGTTACGGCGCACAGTATAATGGCGGCGATGGTTCTGGTGGCGTACAAGTTGGCGGCTACTACGATTCGAATGGCAATTGGCACGTAAACGTCGGCGTTGGCGGTGGAAACTAAAACAATCCACAATCAAGTCACCTCGGCTCATGGTATACTTGTTCTAAGAAGTAATAAAAAAATAACTTTGAAAAGTCGAAAGTAATTAACAGATAAGTACTATGTCAATTCAATCAATCAAAAAGTTCGGTCTCTACCTCGGTGCCTCGCTCGCGGTACCAGCTCTCACGTTTGCAGCAGAATTTGACGTTCCTGCAACCCAGACGACTGGTGGTATCCGCCGTTTTGAGGACATCGTGGCCGTTATCGAGCGTTTGACGAACTGGGTATTCATCATCCTCTTGGTTCTTGCAGTGCTTTTCATCATCATGGCTGCTTTCAGCTACCTGACTGCTGGCGGTGACGAAGAAAAGGTTGCCAAGGCTCACCAAAAGATTATCTACTCCGTTGTCGCACTCGCCGTTGCCTTCTTGGCAAAAGGTGTTTCGTTCATCGTCGCACAGCTTCTCGGACAAAGCGGTTAAATCTCGTTCTCAAATCTTTCAGAAACACCCGCAAGGGTGTTTTTGTTTTCCCTCGCAAAAGCAAAGGGACCGGACGCGTAACAGTTAAGTTACGGCCGGTCCCCTGCGCGCGGGCCCGCGTCTTAGTTCGAGGTGTCGATTACACCTCTTGTAAGTCCTGCGAGTGCCCTCCTTTCTGCTATGGGGAATTGAATCCTACTTTGCGCTGGTCCCCACCAGCCGCAGAGTGAGCTTGACGCTCGTAAAATGGGTGGTGCCTTCCACCTGCCCATACCGCAGCCACGTGTAACCGTGGCTATCCTCAGGGCGAAGGTCTTTCGACCACTCCGCCGAGAGCGGCACGGATTCGGTCGCAAGCCGATATCCGTTCCGTGTGTCGACGCGAATCCAGGGCGTGAGGCCATTCGAATCCACGCCGACGTACCGGGGCCGGCCGCAGTCCTCGGGCACCATCGTCAGGACGGCCGCTTCGGCCGTACCGACGACGTTCGCCTGCTCCGGCGTACTGAACTTCCACGCCGCCGGGGCCGGACTCGGGCACGGCACCGCCACCGGCTCGAACCCCTTGGCGGGGTCCGTTGCCGCGAACGACGGCACCGTCTCGGCAGTGGTGAACATGATCACCCCTGCGATCACGAGAGCCACGACGACCAGGCCGAGTCCGATTCCCACGACCCACTTGATCGCCGAATTCGTCTCGTGCCCATGACCGTGCGCATCTCCTGCATTTGGAGGAGTCATGACTTCTTACCGCCCTTCTTGCCACCATCGTGGCCTTTGACTTCCTTGAGCGCCCAGACCTTTTCGACCGGGGAACTCGTGTCTCCATCGCGTCCACCGGTCTCATGAACAACGAAGGCCTCGGCCTCTCCCATGATGACATGGGCATCCGCCACCTTGTTCTTCGAGCCGGCATTTTTCACCATCTTGATCACATCTTCGTACGCAGCAATACGCGATTCGATCGCGGCCTTCTCTTCTTGGGCAGCGACCCAGGTTTTGGAGATAACTCGGTCCTTGAAGGCGCATCCTTCGCCGAACTCCTCGCCGCATTCATATTCAGCGTCCGAGAAGTTGCGACTACGACGTTCGGTCCGTAGAAGCTTGCGAACCTCCTTGCGGTTCTGCTCATTACGGAACCAGCCTCTGACCTTCACGGGATCATCGGGGTCGCCACAGCTATGCACCAACTCCTTGAAGTTATGCAGCCGCAGACGCGCTTCGAGCATGAGGTCTTGCTCCTCAAAGGTGCCCTTGATCTCCTTGACCACAAAGCCGGACAGCACCCACTCGGCCGCCTTCTCGATTGCCATCTTCCGCTTATCATCTCCGTTGAGGATGTGGAAGACGCGAGCTGTTCCCTTCCCAGGATCACTCCTCTGGGCCATGTACATACTCACCTTTGAGGCTGCAACAGCCGAACCGGTGATGGGAACGTTGTCTGCGGTCATCGTGACAAAGGCGACCGGCGTGTAGGAGTCCTTCGCGACGAATTTCTTCGTATCGCGAAAGACCCAGAAAAGCCATCCCCATCCGTGAGTGAACACGCGGGGCGTTGGATTTCCCTGCTCGAGTTCCACCGCGAACTCGTCGCCGTGCAGCTCGAATCGGCCCCGCCGGTAGATCCAGCAAATGAGCCCGACCAGGGCAGCGGCCACCGTACCCGCAGCGATCCCGCCCCACGAGTGCCTGAGGGCGGCGAACAAGATGAACCCGGCACAGATGAGCCAGGCGGCAATGAATTCCGCCCAGATTTCGATTTCCGCCCCAACATCGTTGAGGTGCACAACATGCGTGTGCATCCCTTCGATCTTCTCTTCGTTTGTCTTCGTCACAAGTCACCTCCGAAAGGCCCAACTGGGCCGTCAAACTGCACGGCCCGAGGGGCCTCCCGCTTTATAGGGCGGGCCCCTTTCCTAATCCCCCAACGCAACATGCGTCGGACGAGACAGGGATTCTGTAACCAACTATCGATTTTTGGCTACAGAATGCCTGCCTCGTTTAGAGAGACTAGAACTGCCTAAAACCTTGTTTTTGTGAGATTTTAAGGCTATTTACCGCTGTCAAAGAGCTCTCAATATCGGCCCTAATAGTATATCATAAAACAACCAGTTTGTCAATAATTCGCAAATCAAACCCATTAATCAAGCCAAAATCCCCCGCCTCTCTCCCATCTCCCCCTCCCCATAACACCAAACTTCCGCCATGGCGGAAGTTTGGTGTTATGGTCTTTATACGAAAATCCTATATACTACAAATACGCTGGGGTGGCGAAATGGCAGACGCAACAGCCTTAGGAGCTGTCGCCCGCAAGGG
>CAZLKS010000020.1:0-12884 GCA_964560145.1 uncultured Candidatus Saccharibacteria bacterium
CTTGCGATGGGTCCGGTCCGCACCAGAGAGAGGCACCTCCGAACGATTACTTGCGGAGGTGCCCAGTCCGGGAAACTGGAATGGCATACTAGAGCGAGCTATCGACAAGCAGCCTCGATTTTGCTAGCATTAATCCTTATAACCTTGCCAAAACGGCATTATCAGTATATAGCAAGGCTTTTTGCGGCAAGAGTCAAGTCCAAACCTATGAATACCCTAAAAAACAAGATAAATGAGCTCAAAATCATCGCCCGAAGGGTAAGGCCACTGGTGTTTTCACCAGCAGCCGCTCCCGTTGCGGTTATGGTTGTCGGTATCTTATTGCATGCGAGCTTCTCGGTCGCAGCTACTAATCAGCAGACTATTCTTGGAGGTTCGATTAATCAAAGTCAGTCAATTGAGGGTGGTTTAGTTGGCTCCGTGCTTGCCACGAACCCTATACAAGCAGACCTCGAGGAGATAGGAGGAGAAGCTGGTCCTGTCGGTCCCTTTTCTGATTCGGTTATGGCTCAAGGACCATTCGGCGCCTTTGAGGTTCCTAAGAAGACGTCACTTAAAGATACTCCCGCTGCACAACAGGAGGCGGCACTTCGTCACTGTGGTCTAACTTCGTTCTTGCCGCAAGGCTTCATGTGGCCGGCGCCAGGACCTATCGGTGAACCGCATGGACACATTGACCCCTTCACTGGCGAGCCAATTGGTCGCGATATTCCAAATAAGCTTGGTACAACGATTGTGGCTTCGGGCGACGGTATTGTTGAGCGGGCAACTTACGGTTGGGAGGGTGGTTACGGGAACGTAATCATTATCAACCATGGGAATGGGTTAAAGACTCTCTATAGTCACTTAAACGATATCTTGGTGACCGCCGGCGAACATAAGAAGAGGGGTGAGCCAATCGGATTCATGGGGTCAACTGGGCACTCGACCGGACCACACGTTCACTTTGAGGTTCGCTGCAACTACTAAGTTCACCGATTACGAAGTTCATTTAAAAAACGCCAGACTCGTGGCGTTTTTTAGCGTATAATAAAAGGCAATGCCCGATACCTTCACTCCCCCAACGCCATCTACAGACCCGAAAAACAACGCTGCTGATCCAGCGGCACGACTTGCTGCAATCATCAAAGACAATAACGATAAGCTTGCGCAGGGATTTCGCGAGATTCGCGAGGAAGAGGCGCGAAGAATGAATGAGCTACGCTCGCGCGAGCCCGCTCCACTTAAAGAAACCGCTGGTGCAGCACCAGCTTCAACTGTTCGTCCAGCTTTTCAGTCTACTCGTAAATCAGCTGCGCCAGCGCCGGTTACCGATACTCGTGATAAAGAAGTTCTGAGCGAGTACTATAAAAAGAACAGTGCTGAAATCGAAAGAGCTCGGAAAATTCTGGCAGAACTCGAAGCAAAAAAGTCAGGCACAGCTAAAGCTTTTATTTCTGGGACGCCTACTCCTACTGCCGCCGCTCCTTTTGACCGGGCAGCAGCCGAGGCTCGTATTCAAGAGAAGGTTCGAGCAATCGAAGAGAAGGGGCGCATCGAAATGGCTGAGGCTGCCCGCGCGACCGAACTCAAGAAAAAAGAGATAAACGACAGGGCTCGCGCCGATATTGCACGTATTAATAAAGCAGAACAAGAAAGAGTTGCCGCAATTCGTGCGAATACGCCGAAGACGGAGCCTAAAGTTGTTGTGGCTGCTCCCGCGACTCCCGCTGCGCCTACTACTTCGGTGTCGTCTGTAGCTGCTGGATCAACGGCGGCGACTATGGCAACTTTAGCAGGTTCATTTGGCGTATTGCGTAGTTTGAGGAGCGAGCGCGACATACTCGCTGGTAATCAAAAGGGCTCGAAGAAGACTGAAGTGTTGCAGACGCTCTGGAAGAAAGAGATGCGTTCTACGCGAGAGAGGCTTGCGGCTCTGGAAAAAGAGATAGGTCTAATAGCTAACCCCGAAGAGAGGTCTCGGTTGACGAGGCAGTTACAAGAAGCTCAGCAGCAATTTAGCCAAGCCTTGTCAGGTGCGGATACTGCTCCAGCGAGACAGGTAGAGCCCGCCAGTAAGCCATCGGTCATGATTGATGTTAAGCCGCTTGTTGCGGGGGCTAGTATCAGTGCACTTGGCTTGTTACGAGTGAATGCTGATAGTTCACTGAAAGATATTCGGGCCGAGCTGGAATACACAAAACGCGGTATGCAGCCGCTCCAGCAGGCATTCGCTGAATATGCGGCGCAGTTTAGTGGTCCGCAGGTGGATGCTAATGGAAATGTACTCGATGACAAAACATATCAGGCTTTTCAAGATGAGCTCGGGCCCCTGTCACGTAGGGTTTCGGCGCTTGAGAATTTACAGCGAAACCGAGTCGAGCGACTTATGTCGGCTCATCCGAGCGAACTATCTCCGGCGGAGCTAAAAGAAGCACGGTTGGTTGCGAAGGAACAGCTTGCTGCAGCTATCAATGCATATAATGCCTATGGAAGGCCGAAAGAGTGGACACTTGATAAGTATGGCAACAAGCAGAGTGTTGACTCTGTGGACCTCGAATTGAAGGCGCAGGTAGAACGACTTACGAAAAGAAGCGAGTTGTTGTCGGGCGTGGGTGCATCTGTAGCTGTGGCTGGATCTGTAGCTGCCGCGGTTACTCAAAATGTAACCACCTCGGCGGCGGTGGATAGTCTCTCAAGCGCAACAGCTTCATTTGCCTCTTCGGTTACGGGCAGCATGCAGTCAAGTAAGCCTTCTGTAACTGGAACTTTGACTGAGACGCGAGCAAAACTAGAAGCAGTTCGGAGCCAGCTCGTTGCATTAAATGCGAGAATGGACTCTTATGACCGTGCAAATCCTGGTCGTCAGGATTCTAGTCAGGCACAGGCAATGGAGGCTGAGTATGCTCCGCTTTACGATAAGTTCCAGAAGCTGCAAGAGGTTGAGCGAGCGCAATCAGCTGACCCAACGCAGATGGATGGTAGCGGTTCTTTAGAAGAGGTGTCCGCTGCACAGCAGCAGATAGAGCTGCAGATGAGAGCATTAAATCAAGAGGCTGATTCAAGTGTTCTGATGAATGCACCCGATGATTCTCCTAGAAAACAGGCGGTTAATGAACAACTTGATTACTTAAACTCTGAATATCAACGCCTCGACGGCTTACGTCGACAGAAAGAGGAGCAACGCGACTTGGCTGATGCTTCATCGAAGTTCGATGATAGCGGTCAAGCAGCGAAGAATGGTAAAGCGGGAGCTTCGCCGAATCCATCAAAAATAGCTCCGATTGGTGCAGGGTCGCCCGCTGGAAATACGCCGTCTGCCTCACTTGCAGGAGACGATGCTCCCCCATTCAATTACGCATCAGGACCTGCGGCGGGAGACTCTGGGCCGGTTACGACGCGTGGTGGAGATGCGGTGAATGCGAGCGTTGACGCCTCAACTGGTAAGATTGATTTTATTGATATCACTATTTATACGAGTTTCGCATTGGGTGTTGACGCCGTTGGCCTCATTCCGGTTGTTGGTGAGGTAACGAGCCCGTTAGGCATTCTTGGATTTCGACTTCTGTTTTGGCTTAAGGGAATGGGTGCCAAAAACATGAATTGGTTGATGGCGCTAACTGGCGTGACCGAGGTGATTCCGGTGGCGTCTGAGATACTGCCAGGATGTACCGCTTTTGTTTTAGCTGCCTGCCTAACACAGGTTCTTGAAGATAAGGTAGCACAGTCTGTTCAGGCAGCTACTCAGTCATCGTCAGCTACAAAGCTACCGCTCCCCCAGACAACTGCAACCTTAGTGGCGGAGTCTACTGAAGACGCCTCAAATACGCAGACAAGTGGCGCCCCTAGTTCTTCTGCTCAGATGAGTTTCTCTGATTCTGGTAGTGCCTCGCCGAGCGATTCTTTAGCAGGTAATAACGACATAGCAGCCGCTATTTCCTTGGATGGTGCTGGCGGACGATTCCCGTCGGGGAATCCGACTTCTCCTGGGCGAGCGCCGACAGATCCAGAGGGAGCGACAAAGGGATAGTCTCACGGGTTTACAAATAGCCGTGGTCTGATAGTCTAATTGAGGAGTTAATCATTAATTATTCTTTCAGTATGGATTTCAAACTATTAGCTCAGTTCAGGAACAAGCTCGTTTCAATCAAAAACACTGTTTTACAACAGATTGCCGCTCTTCGAAAACCAGTAGATATGGGCAGCGACGTTGAATCGACTTTCGACGCAAAAACGGACGAAACAGAAGAGAACGTTGCCAATGCCGGTATGGTTGAAACACTGAAGCGACGTGCTCATCGCGTTGATGACGCTTTAACGAAGATGACCAAGGGTACGTATGGTGTCTGCGAAAAGTGCCAGGCCTCAATTGAACCGCAGTTACTTGAGATAGATCCTGAGTCACGGTACTGCCGCGCTTGTAAGCTCAAGATGCAGTCGCGATAGAGGGTGAGGTGTAAAAAGCAGGTGGGGATAACTTTCTCGCCTGTTTTTTATTGTGCGGTTAGTCTAAGGGCATGAAAAGACTTGTTTCGAAGGTGTTCTCGGCGGAGCTCGAGGGTATTGAGGCTAAGAAGATTGAGGTTGAGACCGATTTACATCCCGGGCTTCATTGCTTCGCCATTGTTGGGCTCGCTGATAAGGCTCTTTCCGAGTCGAAAGAGCGTATTAATGCGGCGCTAAAGAATGTTGACGTGAAGCCGCCGAATCGGGAGAACCGGCGGGTCATTATCAACCTTGCTCCAGCCGATATTAAAAAAACGGGCAGCCAGTATGATGTTGCAATTGCAATTGGCTATTTACTGGCGAGCGGACAACTCAGGCAGTTCAATGCGAGCGACTATATTTTTGTCGGTGAGTTAGCACTCGACGGCACGCTACGACCTGTTGCAGGTTCTATGAACATCGCTCGATTGGCTGCACAACAAGGAGTCCCCTATCTGGTAGTGCCACAAGAGAATGCAGCTGAGGCGGCGCTTATTCCTCATGTGAACGTGCTCGGAGTGCACGACCTGCGAGATTTGATTGCGCATCTTGAGGGCACCACGGTTATCAGTCCGCAGCCCGAAACGGTACCCCAAAGAAGTCAGCGAAGCTCGAATCGGGTGAGCTTGAGCGATATTAATGGGCAGGAACACGCGAAGAGAGCTCTCATTATTGCAGCAGCTGGCGGTCACAACTTGTTAATGGTTGGTCCGCCGGGAACTGGAAAGTCGATGCTGGCGCAGGCTCTGGTTTCGATACTGCCCGATCCAGAATTAGACGAGATTATTGAAATAACACAGATTTATAGTGTTGCAAATATATTAGGCAAGCAGCCGTATGTTGGATGTCGACCATTTCGGTCACCACATCAGACCTCCTCATCGGTTTCTGTTTTTGGCGGTGGCCAAGTGCCGAGGCCAGGTGAAATAAGTTTGGCGCATCGAGGCGTACTTTTCTTAGACGAGCTGCCTGAGTTTCGGCGTGATTTACTTGAGGCCCTTAGGCAGCCGCTCGAGAGCGGCGAAGCAACGGTTAGTCGAGTGCGGGGCAATCTGACCTTCCCCGCTCGCTTCATGTTGGTAGCAGCTATGAATCCTTGTCCGTGTGGGTACTATGGCGACACGCAAAAGCAATGCGTTTGTGCGCCGTATGACGTTATACGCTACCAGAAGAAAGTGTCTGGGCCGCTCCTTGACCGCATTGATTTACAAATCTCCGTTCCAAGAATCTCACTCGAGCAATTAAGAGGGTCTTCGTCGCTAAGCCTCGAGGATATTCAGAAGCAGGTGGTCTTAGCTCGAGAGGCGCAAAAGACTCGTTGTTATCAGCGGGGCTATCGGACCAATAATGAGATGTCTTCTAAGGATGTACAGCAACTGATTGTCCTGACACCTGAAGCAGAGGAACTCGTCGGTTCGCTCTTCCGAAAGTCGCTCGTTTCAACGCGCGGGTACTACCGAGTTTTAAAAGTCGCACAGACTATCGCCGATCTTGCGGGGCGGGCGTCGGTTGAAAAAGCAGATATAGCCGAAGCCTTTAGTTATCGGTTACGCGAACAACTCGATGCGCAAGAAAGAGCTTAGATTGTTGTTGGAATAACCTCGCCGGTTATGTACGGATACACAAAGCGGTATATGCCAAAGCCAAGAACTCCGAGCATGACGATGATAAGTATTGTACGCAGGGCGGCGTGCGACCGAGGGGCTTCAAGAGGTGCCGAGTCTTCGGATGGAGTAAATTGCGCAGTTATTTGTTCGGCTTTCGGTGTTGAACTGCCATGTTCAAGCGAAGCAATATCAGAAGCAAGTGTTCGCAAAAGAATCTCTTGTGTTGTACTGGCGACAGTTGTCTGTTGACGCACGATGTTCATGAGCGAGTGTTTGCTGGGAGCGTGAAGCTTTAGAGGCCCATCAAGCGTAGAACCTCTTTCATTCCATCGAATGAGGTGCTGATGATGACTTTGCTTTGTTGTGGAAGCATTAGATAGCCCAGTGAAGCGCCAGGGAGTGTGCCCGGAGCATATCGGTCAGCATATTTGCCGTTCACCACGCCGTCTTTGTAAGGAGCCATCTTACCAGGATTGGCGATGAAGAAGTCAGTCGGAGCGTTCTTTTCAAGGGCAACGAACCAGGCACGAAGGTCATCAGCAGAGAAGCCAGGCTTGAGGCTTATGACATAGGCCGGCCAGCTACCTTTAGCGTCGCGGTAGATAACGGTAGTGAATTGATCAGCAAAAAGTGCAGCTGTTTTTTCTGGTGCGGTAAAGTTTTTTGCCAGAGCAGCAAAATATGCCGTGAAGAATGGTGAGCCGCTAGCGGTTGTTAACTTTACTTCGGTTATTCCATTGTCAACGATAGCGCCTTGATTGATTAAAGCTTTCAAGATGTCGGCATGCGTCAACGGAAGCTGAAGGTTTGCTTCTGTTTCGGCGTCCGGTTCATTGATAAAGATGCTTGGGTTGACTGGGGCGATTGGTTGGACCGGGGCAATTGGTGCTACGGGAGCTACGGGAGCCGTTGGTGTTTCTGTTTCTGTTGGTGTGACGGTTGGTACGCTTGTTATGAGTCCATAGAGAACAAAGTAGCCAATACCGCCAAGGACGAGAACTGCGACGACACCTCCTAAAATCCACCAAAGCTTACTCTTTCCCCCTTCGTGAGCAATGAGTTCGTCTACGGACGAGGGCATTTGATTGGTCGTATTCGGTGAGAAAGATGGCTCGTCAGCGTCAAACAGTGGTCCTCCGGCTGCTGGTGGTTGCTGAGTTGGAGGAACGCTTAACGATGGCTCATTGTTTGCGGTTGGACGAGTTGGTTGTAATTCACCACGCATCATTCGGATTTGCTCTTCTGTCAGTAAAGGTTCGTTTTCCATAATGTAAGAAGAAATGTGTAATTGCTTCTATGATAACACAAAAACGCCCGAGGGGGCGTTTTTGTTAGGCATCATTTTACGTATCTTACTTCATTGCCTTGAGCGAGAGGCCAATCTTGCCGCTCGGGTCAACTTTGACCACCTTGGCTTTGACGACATCCCCCATCTTCACGACCTCATCCACCTTCTTTACGAAGCCATCTTTGAGTTCGCTGATATGAATCATGCCATCGTGGCCTGAATCGATTTGTACGATAGCACCGAATTCAAGCATCTTTACAACGGGACCCTCTACAATATCACCAACTTTATATTCTTTTACGATGGAGAGTACGGCGTTGTAGGCAGCCTGCGTTGTCGCACGGTCCTTACCGGCAACGAAGACGAGACCATCGTCATCAATATCGATAGCGAGACAGCCGGTTGTTTCGATGATTCCGTTGATGGTTTTTCCGCCAGAGCCGATAACCATACCAATCTGACTCGGGTCAATCTTGATAGTCATGATAAGCGGGGCGAGCGGTGAAAGTTGCGGGCGGTAGGCGGGAATCGTGGCGAGCATGACGTCGAGAATTTTCATGCGTGCCTCTTTTGCCTGCTTAAGTGCTTGTTTGAGCATCTCGCCAGTGAGCCCCTCTATCTTCACGTCCATTTGCACCGCGGTGATTCCCTCGCGACTACCAGCAACTTTGAAGTCCATATCACCGTAGTGGTCTTCATATCCTTGCAGGTCGGTTAGGACTTGATAGCGTCCTTTATTGTCGCTCATTAGTCCCATCGCGATTCCAGCAATCGGCTTCTTAATAGGAATACCGGCATCCATCATCGCAAGGGTTGAGGCGCAGACAGTTGCCATCGAAGAGCTTCCGTTGCTTGAAAGGATTTCCGAAACGACGCGGACAGTGTATGGGAAGTCGGCTTTCGCTGGCATCATGTTGCGAAGGGCTTTTTCAGCCAGCGCACCATGTCCGATTTCTCGGCGGCCAGGACCACGGAAAGGACCGGTCTCACCGACTGAGTATTGCGGGAAGTTGTAGTGCAGCATGAACCGCTTTTTGCCAGAGAAGCTCATAGTCTCGATGAGCTGCTCAGTTCCTGGAGGAGCGATGGTGGCAACAGCAAGCGACTGCGTTGTTCCACGAACAAACAAGGAGCTTCCGTGTGTTCGCTTAAGTAGTCCTACCTGTGCATGTAGCTCACGAACCTCTTCGATGTCGCGTCCGTCTGGTCGCTGCTTGCGGTCAAGAGCGCCAGCATGAACGATGTCATTGACCACCTCTTCTTCGATGTCGGCAATCGCCTTTTGCATTTTTGCATCAACGGTAAGGTCAGCAAGCGAGGCCATGAGTTCGGTGCGGATAGTAGCAAACGCTGCTTCGCGCTCATCTGCGTTCTTGATGAAAACTGCGGTTTCGCATTTTGGTTTCAAGAAGGCAACGACGCGCTCTTTGAGTGTTGCATCGACAGTAGCAAGATTTACCACCTGCTTTTTCTTGCCGATTTGCTTAACGATTTCATTTTGGAAATCAACGAAGCGGTCTATCTCGACTTGGGCGAGTTCAAAGCCGGCCATAACATCAGCCTCGGTTGCCTCCATCCCCTCAGCCTCAATCATGTTGATTTTGCCCTTTGGGCCAGCGGCAAAGAGTTGGTAGTCTCCACCAGTCGCAGCCCAACCTCCGGCTGGCAATGCTGCATTTATCTCAGAGTTCTTTGGGTTGATGAGTATTTTGCCATCCTTTCGAACGATTTTAACACCACCAACTGGGCCAGCCCATGGAATATCGGAGATGGAAAGTGCCGTCGAAGCAGTTAAGAGCGATAGGAAATCCAAGTCATCTTCTTCGTCGAGCGAGAGGATGGTTACAACTACCTGCACATCGCGGCGCATGCGGCCATCAAAGAGCGGTCGAATGGTGCGGTCGATGACGCGACCAGAGAGAACGGCCTCTTCGCTCGCCTTTCCTTCGCGGCGAACAAAGCGGCTGCCCAAGATTTTACCGACGGCATAGAAACGCTCTTCGTAGTCAACGGTAAGTGGGAAGTAGCTGCTGTCTTTGTCTTTCTCGCCCATAACAACCGTGGCCAATACCGTTGTGTCCCCGTAACTGCCCATTACTGCAGCGTTTGCTTGTTCGGCGATGCGAGAAACTTCAAGAGTAAGTGTGCGACCAGCATACTCCATCGAGAACTGCTTCTTTTGAAGATCCATAGTGAAGATTTCGCTACCAAATACGAAAGTTGTACGAAAGTACGAATGGTTCAGGCTGACGCATTGTTCGTAGTTTCGTATCTTTTTCGTATTTCGTAGCAGTTATTGAATTTTAATTATTTCGACTAATTATTTTTTTGGTACCGTAGTTTTTGAGTTGTGCGATCGGCTCAGTCTGCGTATCATTCGTATCCATTTCGTATTTCGTAGCTACCTTTTTATCCGAAGTCGCTAATGGCATCGCCGGCAAAGTCGGATACAGGAGTAGAAGTCGGGGCGTCACGACGAGCGCCACGCATTGCTGGCTGTGGCTTACGCATAATGACTCGCGGGAGGTCTTCAATTGCAATGAATTCGTCACCGGACTCTTTGAGCTTGCCGTTTGTACTGCGGTTGAATGAGCAGATTTCTACTTCACGCCCCCTTCCCCATCGTAAATACTCCACCAAAGGAATGAAGTCGCCATCACCAGTTACCAGAATAACGACATCAAGCATATCGGCCATACGTACTGCGTCGATTGCCATGCCAACGTCCCAGTCAGCCTTTTTCGCTCCACCTGGAAAGATTTGAATGTCTTTCATGCGAAGCTCTACGCCGCTTTGTTTTAGCGCATCGAAAAAACTCCCTTCAGTCTTAGTGGTTTTTTCGCGTGCAACCATTTCGCCAGCCTCAATCTTGTGTTGTTGTTCGGCGGTGACTTGTGGCTCAGCCTTAACAACGTATGCTAAAGCACGAATAAGCTTTCGCTCCCCCACTAAGTGCTTCAAAAGCTCCTTGTAGTTGATGCGTGCGCCGTAGAGGTTTTTACTGGAGTGATACAGGTTTTGTGCATCGATGAATATACCGACGCGCTGATCACTGTGTTTTGTTGTCATGATATTCTCTACATAATACTAAAGTATACGAAAGTACGAAAGGAGTAGCTCGGCCGCTCTGTTCGTACATTCGTATCTTTTTCGTATTTCGTAGCGATTACTTGAGGCCGAGCTTTTTGAGCAGAGCCTTGTGTCCTTTCGGGTCCTTCTTTTCAAAGTAAGCGAGCAGACGGCGACGGCGACCAACCATCATAAGGAGCCCACGGCGAGAGTGGTTGTCTTTGGCGTGCTTTTTGAGGTGCTTGGTGAGCTCGTCAATCTGACGAGTGAGCAAACTGACCTGCACGGCAATCGAGCCGGTGTCTTTCTCGGTCGTTGCGTGTTCCTTGATAATCTTCTTCTTAATACTGGTTTTTATCATGCTTTTTTACTACGAATATCGTAGTGATTATTTATTTAGTGACCTTTAAAATGATGCGTTTTTCGGCTGGTTTGATTGAGGAGATGACGAACTTGTATTGCTTGCCGATTTCAATCTTTGCCTTCATTTCATCGACGCCACCGAACTCGGTAACGTGGACAAGGCCCTGAATCTCATTGTCGAGCCCAACGAATGCACCGAATGGGTTAAAGCGAGTGACGGTTCCCATAAGCTCCTGCCCCTCTTTGTATCGGTCAGCAACCTTGTCCCATGGGTTGGCCTTGAGGACCTTGAGCGAGAGACTGACGCGACCCTCCTTGATTTCAACGATTTGAGCACGAACTGTGTCATTCACTTTGACGACCTCCTTCGGGTGCTCGATAAGCTTGTGGTCGAGCTCGGAGATGTGAATTAATCCCTCAATAGACGGCTGGTCAACGAAGCGCAGGAAAGCACCAAAGTCTGCAACGCCAGAGATGATACCTTCGACAACGTCGCCGACTTTGTATTTGGCCAGCAGTTCTTTAACGTTCTCGTTGGCTACCTCACGCTCAGAAACAATCAATTTGTTCATGTTCTGAGTGTTGGTGATTATCTTGACGCGCAGGTCAGTACCAACCATCTTCTTGAGCTCTTCCAGGATGCGGTCCTTGCTACCATCTGACACGCGCGGATAGTGCTCGTTGCTGAGCTGGGAGACTGGCAAGAAGGCCTTAATGCCATTAACTTCCGTGATAAGACCACCGGAGTTCGCCGCCATGATTTTAACCATGATTGGCTCATCCTTGTCTTTAATGTCCTTGATTTCTGCCCAAACCTTCTGCTTGCCGGCTTCGGCGAGTGAGAGTTCGATGAAACCATTGTCGTTCTCCTGATCAACTACTTTTGCTGAAACTTTCTCGCCAATCGCCATCTTTTTAATGATGTCGCTGGCGTTGATATATTCAGCACCATAAATAACGCCGGTACCAAGGACGCCTAAATCAAAATAGGCGACTTTTGGCCCTTTTTTAATAAGTACCCCGTCGATAAACTCCGCAGACTTTATGGTTTTGATGATACCAGTCTCATTTTTGAGAAGCTGGGTCATCGCGCCATCATTGTGTTTCTTCATACAAATAGCGTTGCTACAGCGGTAACCCATGATTGGGCAGGCCGCGGTAGACAGACATTGGAGATCTTTATTATTAATTGTTTTTTGTGGTCTCCGGCCACGAAGCACCGCTTCGGGCACTCACAAAAACGTGCAGTTATACTAACAAAAACTCCAGATTTCGTCAAACCCCTCTCTCGGGATGGCGAAACATGAGGTCTTTGGTCGGCTGAAAACCTTCCTGCAGTCGGCAAGGGTGCCCTTTATTGCCGCCTTGCAGAAAGGTTTTCACCCGCTCTTTAGTTTTCATTTTCAACATCCCTCTTTCGGTCATTCGGGGGACGGGTGGAGTGCCTTTGGCAATGGGTTCTTTTTTATTGGGGAGGTTACCCTCTATCATTCCTTCTTCTGTTTGTCATCTCGTGCTACGCTTGCCCTGCGTAGCCTCCGCGAAGAAGGGACACGGGATCCATCCCCGCATCTGATCCTTTCTCTGCTCAGGCCTCATCGTCTTGCCCAAGACGAGCACATTGGGCTCAAGTGCTCGCTATGGCCAAGCCGCTGGGTCTCTTCCCCTCTCGTTTGTCATCCCGTGCTACGCTTGCCCTGCGTAGCCTCCGCGAAGAAGGGACACGGGATCCATCCCCGCATCTGATCCTTTCTCTGCTCAGGCCCCATCGTCTTGCCCAAGACGAGCACATTGGGCTCAAGTGCTCGCTATGGCCAAGCCGCTGGGTCTCTTCCCCTCCCCGTTTGTCATCCCGTGCTATGACACGGGATCCACCCTGGCTTCGCTAAAACTACGCCAGGGCAGGAGGGATGCCCTGGAAAAGCTAACAGCACCACCTCCCTTGCGGGTGATGGTGCTGCTTGTGCGAGCGTGCGAGGCCGATTCCTCAACGCGGACTGAGGATGGTGCCGTTGTGCAGGATTGCACGAATCCTTAGCACGGGCACTGGTGGTTGCCAGGGCTGGGAGGTGTCGGGCTTGAGTCCATGCCGC
>CAZLKS010000021.1:0-12883 GCA_964560145.1 uncultured Candidatus Saccharibacteria bacterium
AGCTTCCTGCCGAGCCGCCCGAAGTTGAAGCCCAGTGACTTGAATCTGACCAGTTTCCCGTGCCGCCCACCCAATAAGCGTTCGGATCAGTGATGTAGTCAATATCAACGAGTCCGGTAATTTTTAAATCAAAAGTACTCTGTGGCTCGGTGAGCGAATTCAACACAAGACTGTACCGACCAGCGTGATCAATATTCGCAAATGTCCCCACAAGCACCCCCTCGGTTGTATAGACCGAGACTGACCCAGACTCATCGCTATTCGTTGGCCGCGCAAACAGCGTGATATCACGCGTTGCATCCAAAAGATGTTCGAACGTAACACGAACATACTGTCCGTCGAGTAGCTGTGCATACTGCTCATCGCGCGTACCAACACCGGCAAAAATATTTTCCAAAATATTTTTGTCTGCATCCAAACGAACCGCGCTCGCAATCAAAATAATTTCAAAGGTCTGCGTTGAAAGGTGTGGCACCACCCACGCCACGTGGTCAATAAATCCATCCGCGTCATCATCGCTCGCAGCAAACTCCATCACCTGATTTTCATTATTCGCCCAAGTAATGCGGATTTGATCCTCTTGGCCAACACGAAACACTTCAGCGATTTCAACCTTTACCGGAACGTCCGTCATCGGCGAGATTAAATCCTGTTCAGGCGTAGAAGCAACGACGACCATTTTTCCGTGTTCAGTTACCTCTTCGGTAATAGTCGGTAGTAAACTAATACTCGACTCAGACTCAGTCACAGAGCTCTCATCCTCGGGCAGAGATTCAGCGGGCGCCTCAACTGCGCCACCGCCACCAGCAGAAACCGCTGGCGCCTCGGGTTCAGCTACAGGCAATTCAACTTCGGCATCTTCACTGACAACCTCCGAAGTTTCGTTTTCGCTCGACCCATTATTCACGGGGGCCATATCAGACCCAGAAGCTGTATCACTCCCTGCTGGTGCCTCGACAACACCACCAGACCCCTCCGGAGTGGAGGGGTCTGTCACAGACTCGTCAAGAGAAAGATTCTCAGTTGTCGCTATCGGTTCAACTACAACCCCCGAATCAGAATCACCAGAAGGGCTCTGAGTTGCATTTCCATCTGGCGAATCAAGCGCAGCTGGCGTAGTCGTTTCATCGGGAAGAACTTCAGGCGTTTGAGTCGTAGGAATAGGGCTCTCTGTCAAATCGGTACTAGTGACTACCTCGGGCTCAACTGGAGAGGATTCAACAATCGGCATCGGCTCAGGGGTTGGAGCAGGTGCAGCAACAATTTCGACTGGCGGCGCAGGAGAAACTTCCTCTTCAGCAAAAATTTGCGTAGGGGAAAAACACGCAAAAAAAGTAACAAAAACGATGACTATTTTTTTGACCAAATTTCCTCCCCCGGACATACATATATTCTAACAAAAAAACGACTCCCAGAATACGGGTAAAAATGACGTTTTTTATCGAATCTGTGGATTGCAAACAGCCTCAGTGCATCATATACTTAATGAATGCCAACAAATGCCAAAAAAACAGTATACCGAGAAAAAGAATTTGGCATTTATGCGCTTTGGAAATCACTCCCTCCTCATGCACGCGGAATGACAAAAAAAGAACTGTTTACACTCGGATACACTGACCCTATTATCGCTACGATAATTAAAATCAAAAATCAAAGCGAGTTTGCTCGTGCTTTTAGAATTAAAGATCTCGGAACGCTCACTGACTGGAATACTAAAATTGCCCGCGGACTATCTCCGTCCCCTTCCGTAACTAACACGCTCGCCCCCCGTCGTGCCGAAATCAGAGAGAAGATACTACTACCACAACTGAGCGAGTTGAATCTAAAAATACGAACACAGCAAAGAGAACTCACGGCACTTAAAAGGGAGAATGCGCTTCTACGCAGGAAGAGCACTTTATGCGCTCCACGTCGCATGCGCCAAGTTCCGCATATGCGCGACAATAGCAAGCCAAAGCAGGACTCACTAATTATTCCTTCAGTTCACGCAGCCCAAAAAGAACATTTCAGTATTACGGCAAAATTTCTTGAGCGAGTCAGAGGAGTTTTCAGCAACAAAAACCAAAAGACCACTCATGAGTCACAGTAAAATCCATCGTCTATCGAAAGCACCGTCCAATGAATATTTTCTACCCTAAGGAAATCTACGGCACGATGCACAAAAAATGATATCCCCAATTGGACACCAACTGAGAATATACGACATACTCTGAATATGACGACAAAAAGGATAGCGATAATTGGCATAAGTGGTTCGGGGAAAAGCACTATCTCCAGGGTAATCGTTGAAAAAACGGGATTGCCTCTTTTCCATATGGATCAGCTTTTCTGGAAGGGAAACTGGGAGGCCATACCGGAGCCAGAGTACCTAAGGGCTCACGCAGAGCTAATACAAAAAGATTCTTGGGTTATCGAGGGTTACATCGATAGCAAAATGGCGGATCGGCTCAAATTCGCAGACTTGGTTTTGTATTTGGATTACAGTGGGCTGCGCTGTGGAATGGGCGTGATAAAACGCTGGATAAAACACCGAAAAGAAAGCAGGCCTGAACTACCGCGAGAAGCGTTAGAAAGGCCTGACTTTGGTTTCTTGTGGATGACTTTAAACCGCGGAGAAAGAGCCGAAATCGAGAAAGCAATCGAGATGGCAAAGCCCGCGAACCTGAAACGATTCTTTTCGCCGAGACGACTAACTGAGTTCATAACAAGATCCTTCGACAAGCTCAGGATGACAGAGGAATGAACTACTGGGCGTTGAGTGCGGCGCGAGTACTGGGGCCGGTGTAACCAGCGGGTTCTATGCCGTTAGCTGATTGGAACTTTTTGAGTGCCGCCTGAGTTGCTGGACCAAAGAAGCCAGTTGCACTCCCCGACAGATATCCACCCTTGATAAGCTTCTGCTGTAGTGCAGTCACTTCTGATCCGGTCGAGTTTAAGCTTAGTAAGCTTACGAATGATCCGGTAAAATTACTCGACGCAGACACACTACTCGCCGCAGAAGACGGTGAAACAGTTGCAGCTAATTGCGTCAGCTGTGACTGCATAGCCTGAATAGCGAGCAACATTTGAGAAAGCTGAGTCTGCATAGTCTGAATCGTTGCAAGCAATGATCCATTGCCCGTACTTGAAACTACTGGAACTACCGGCGTAGTTGTAACGACTGGCGTTGTAGTGACTGGAGTTGGCGTAGTCGCAGATCCTGAAACAGTAACCGAAAGAGTTCCACAGCTTGTGGTACCGCCACTTGCACACACTGAGACTGAAGTCGAACCAGTGGTGACACCGGAGAGTATCAAAGTATTGCCACTGAGCGTCGTTTGTACCGGAATCGGATTTGAAACTGTCGAAATAAAGTAGCTCGAAGCGCCAGCAAGTGAAACATTTAATGCTTGTCCGACGGTAAGAGTCGGATTCGTAACACTGAACGAGATTCCCTGCCCGGTAGTGGTCGTGCTGGTAGTCGCCGCTCCAACTGTTACCGTAAGAGTTCCACAGGTACCAGTAACCGGACAAATCGTCAGAACAGTTGTACCAGCCGCAACCCCCGTAATCACAACCGAGCTACCGTTAATGGTCTGCAGCGTAAGCCCCGGGACACTGTTGCCGTTAACATAATAGCCAGCACCACCGGAAACATTTACCGTAGTCACCGCGCCGACAGCAACCGTTGGGTTTGTACGGTCGAAGGTAATAGCGCTCGTTGAAGTCGTGGTGGTTGCTGCCGTCTGAACAGTCACGGAAAGAGTTGCGCAGTTTGACGAACTACCAACATAACAAAGCTGGATAGAAGTTGTACCGACTTGATTACCGGTCACTGCGATCTGCGTCCCGTTAACGAGCACTGAGGCGATGCTCGGATTTGAATTCGAAAGCATGTAGACCGAGTTAGTACTCGCCTGCGAAGTAACTGTAACTGACTGACTTAGTCCGATAGTAATACTGGTTTGACTGAGTGATGGAGCGCCACTGGTTGAGGTGGTTCCCGAAGTGGTCGAGGCCCACGGCTTGGTCGCTGATTGCTGACTGTTAACCATCACGTATACATTGTTGCTCGTGTTGAGACCGAGCCCGCTCACACTCACAGTCTTTGAAAGCTTGCCGCCACCGTCGGTAGTACCAAGAATCGATGTCTGCACGCCGGCGGTTGATCCAACATTGTAGAAGAGGACAACCGTCGAGTTAGCGTCGCCGGCAATTTCCAACTGAACCAAATCACTCCCCACTCCGGAGATTGCTAAAGTCGGCGTTGCCGCTAGAGCGCTGGACGCCACGAACAAACCAATACAAGTAATTACTGCCGCAAAAAATATACGTGTTTTCATACGTTAAATTGTATGCTTATTGCTCGGGTTGTCAAAACGAATCGACTAGCGCCTTCGTTGTATCCCCCGTTTCGCCCCCTCCTGTTCGTCATCCTGCTGGCCCTGAGTTTGCCGAAGGGATCAAGGCAAAGAAACTAGACCTCAAGAAAAGTTCCTTCGTTGTACTCAGGATGACAACGGGGTGGTGGCGACACGGAGATAGTTCCTTCGGGCTTACCCCAGGATGACAAACAAAGAAGGACGCAAGCGACTAGCCCTTCGGCAAGCTCAGGGTAAACAATTGCTGCCGGCGACGAATCCGGTTGTCCAGCAGAGCTGTAAACTATACCCTCCCGATGGTCTATCGATGTTGAGCAAATCGCCAACAATATAAAGATTAGGGATGATTCGCGATTGCATCGTCTTGAAATTCACTTCGGTGAGCGGCACACCACCAGAAGAAACGATTGCCTTATCTTCACCGAGAAGCTCTTTCACTCGAAGCGGTATTGCTTTTATGGTGGCGATGAGTCGAATTCGCTCTTCGCGACTGATGCTATGACTAAATGTTTCGCCGTTTACAGAAGCGGTTTCAAGCACAACCGGAATCAGTGCAGAAGGAATTAGGCTCGCTAAACTATTTTTCACTTTCTTATTACTTTCACTGGTGAGCACAAAATGCAATTTTTCTTTTAAAGCTCCATGATCAAATTGCGGCAGTAAATCTAAAAGCATAGCGACCTCCCCATACGGCAAAAGTTCTCCAACGCTGCGACTCAAATTGAGTATCGTGGGACCGGTCACGCCGAAATGCGTAAATAGAATTTTCCCTTTTTTCGTTGATTGCTTTTCACCATCCAGAAGAACAGTGAGTTTAATATCAGTGAGCGTCACGCCGGCGAGTTTCTTCACCCAGGCATCCTTGAGAGCAATTGGAACAAGCGCCCGACTCGCTGGCACAATAGCATGCCCTAATCCTTTCAGCCACTTAAAACCATCCCCCGTTGAGCCGGTCTCCGGTCGAGAGCTACCACCCGTTGCCACAATAAAAGACGCAGCGGCCAGTTGAGAACCGTTCGTAGTTCGTACCGACTTAAGCAAACCATCGTCACCGCGAATTAACTCAGTGACTGCAGCATCTGGTTGTACGGTCACGCCGCCGTTTTGCATGTAGCGCACAAGGACGTCCCACACCGAACGCGCAGAGTCCGATACTGGAAAAACACGTCCTTCGTTCTCGATTTTAGTTTTCATTCCAGCGGCGTGAAAAAAGTCGAGCGTACCTTGATTGTTGTACTGCGAAAATGCAGAGTATAAAAATTGGTCGCTTCCTTTGTAACGAGCGAGAAGCTTACGCAAATCGGTTTCGGCGTTGGTCACATTACACCGACCACCACCAGTTATTAAAAGTTTTTTGCCAAGACCAGGATTTTTTTCGAGCAAAAGAACTCGCTTACCACGAGCTGCCGCAGTGCCAGCGGCCATCATACCAGCGGGTCCTCCGCCGATAACAACCACATCCCACACTGCATTATTTTTAATAGTTAGTTTCATATACTGCGCATATATTCATTCTAAATAAAATGCCGCCCTCTTGCGAAGGCGGCATTTTATTTAGGTTACGCAACGCGCGTAACGTTGGTAGCGGCCGGGCCTTTTTCGCCCTGGGTCACCTCAAAGTTGACGGTGTCGCCAACTTTAAGAGAGTCAAAAGTGACTCCGCTCAAGTCCTTAGAGTGGAAGAAAAGATCCTTCGTCTCGCCTTCGCGGGAGATGAATCCAAATCCACGAGGAGTAAGAGTTTTGATTGTTCCTGTCATACGATAGTATGTGCTGTTTGTTACTTTAGAAAATCGACTGTAGCTAACCTCGGAATAATGATCCGCCGGGCAAGCCTTTGTTTCTGCGTCTATTTAACGACAAGATACATTATATCACATCTAAATATGTTTTGTCAAGGGGCTAGAAAAGGGCATCATCCCTGCTGTCATTCTGCTTGTTCTGAGCTAGCCGAGGGGAGGCAACCAGTTCCTTCGCTTTGCTCAGGATGACACCCCTCCCGTCTGTCATTCTGAGGTAAGCCCGAAGAAACCAGCCCCGCAACCGGTTCCTTCCTGCCTACCGGCAGGCAGGCGCTTCGCTCCCCGTGGGGATACACGGGGCAAGCAGGATGACACGGGGAGGGATATTCTATCTCCCTGGTGATACACTAGAATGGTAGCTATACATTAATTATTAATACCGCTCATGAACACTATCGTGCAGATACCCGAGCCGAAACTATCTAAAGTGCTCTTCGGTGACACTCGCTTCTCCTGGCTCTGGCTCATCATTCGTTTATATGTCGGCGTCGAGTGGTTAATGGCTGGCTGGGGAAAACTCTTTAGTCCAGAGTGGACCGGTGACCAAGCTGGCGTTGCGATTCAAAAGTTCCTCGAAGGTGCAGTTGCAAAATCAGTCGGAGCACACCCGGCCGTTTCTGGCTGGTACAGCTCATTCTTAACCGCCGTCCCCCTTCAGCACACCGAGCTCTTCTCGCATCTCATCGTCTGGGGAGAGCTTCTCGTTGGCGCAGCACTCATTCTCGGACTCTTTACGGGCATCGCATCATTCATTGGCGTCTTCATGAACTTCAACTTCCTATTCGCCGGCGCCGTGAGCAGCAACCCAATCCTCGTCATTCTTCAGCTATTCTTAATTCTTGGATGGAGAACTGCCGGCTGGATTGGCCTTGACCATTGGCTGCTTCCAAAATTCGGCACTCCTTGGTATAAAGATACGACTACTAATTAGCAACACTTATGAAAAAAACAGCACTTGTCATCATCGCCTCGACCCTGCTCGTGTCAGTTGCCCAGCCAGCCCTTGCCCTCGATTTCTCAAAATTAAAAATTCACGTTTCGCAATCAATTAATAATGATTGCAACGTCAGCAACACCTTCGACCCAATTTGGAGTTGCTTCATGAATAAATATGAGAAGGTTCCTGGCCACGAAGCACTGGTGCCGACGCCAACGATTTATATGCGTCCGGATGTCCCCGCTCCACTACTGCCCTACGTTTTTTTCACGAGCGTCGGTCAGTATGTCAGCATGCCCTACTCTGATCAGGAATTAGCAAAAGTATTCAATCCAGCGCCAAACCAAGAAGGATTCCAAGATGTTCGCCGAGCAGCAGCCACCACCTTTGCCTACTGGGCAGCTGGCGGAACCGTTACCCCTGCTAAACTCGAGTTCTTTAGAGAAGCGATGAGTCGTTAATCAAACTAAAAACCGCCGAAGGGCGGTTTTTAGTTTGTATCGACAATCTATTCATTTCACCGAACTGGCAAGTGCGGTATGATTAAGCTAATACTATATATATGAAGGCATCTACTGAGGCAATACGGGAATACGTGCGGGCGGCAAACTATCTTTCTGCAATTCAAATTTATTTACAAGAAAACTCGTTACTTAAAGAACCGCTAACCTTCGACCACATCAAGTCTCGCCTCCTTGGCCACTGGGGCACCTGTCCGGGAATAAACTTTGTCTACGCACATCTAAATGCGCTCATCAAAGAACACAATCTCGACATGATGTTCGTGCTTGGTCCCGGCCATGGCTTCCCGGCACTCCAAGCTAATCTATTCTTAGAAGGCTCTCTCTCGACCTATTATCCGAATATCAAGCAGGACGACGCAGGCATCGCTGAAATGGCGCGTAAGTTCAGCTGGCCATATGGTTTTCCGAGCCACTCCAACCCCGGCGCTCCGGGCGTCATCCTCGAAGGTGGCGAACTCGGCTACTCTCTTTCGACAAGTTATGGCGCAGTACTCGACAACCCGAACCTGATTGTCAGCTGCCTCGTTGGCGATGGCGAAGCCGAAACGGGCCCAACGGGAACCGCTTGGCACCTAAATAAGTTCATCGACCCCGAGCATGATGGTGCGGTACTCCCGATTCTCCACCTGAATGGCTACAAAATCTCCGGCCCAACAGTGTTTGGTAGGATGAGCCAAAAGGAGCTCAAGGCACTCTTTACCGGCTACGGCTATAAGCCATATATTGTTTCCGGCAAAGACCCGTACGAGAAAATGATGATGACGCTCGAATCCGCACTCGCCGACATCAAAGCAATTCAAGCTGCGTATCGTAGCGGTCAGGCTCCGGAAACAACTCCCCACTTCCCGATGATTGTCCTCGAAACGCTAAAAGGCTGGACGGGCATTAAAAAAATCGGCGACCGCAAACTCGAAGGCAACTGCTTGTCGCACCAGGTAACGGCGCCAAACGCCAAGACCGACAAAAAAGAATTAAAGGCACTTACGAGCTGGCTCGAGTCATACAAGTTCGGTGAGCTCTTCTCACCGGAGGCTGGCTTCTCGGAAAACATAAAGTCCGTTATGCCGCCAGCAGAACTTCGCATGGGCAGCAACAAAAATGCACACGGTGGCGACGTCGTGAAGGCGCTCGATTTACCAAATCCGGAGCAGTTCATGGAAGACGCGGTGGTGCCGGGCACTATGGGTTCCAGTTCGATGCGTCGTGCTGGTGCGTATCTGGCTGAGGTTTTCAAACGAAGCGAAAAAGATCGCAACTTCCGCCTCTTCTCCCCCGACGAAACCTATTCCAACAAAATCGACGAGGTCTTCACGGCCACTAAGCGCGCCTTCAGCTGGCCAATTAAAGAATGGGACAAAGACCTTGCCCGTGGTGGTCGCGTCGTGGAAATGCTTTCTGAGCACTCCTTACAAGGGCTCATTCAAGGATATGTATTAACCGGCAGACACGGCGTTTTTGCTTCGTACGAGGCGTTCATTCAGGTGGTCGCCAGTATGGTAGACCAGTACGCCAAGTTCTTAAAAATTGCCCGCGAAACTGATTTTCGCGGCAAGGTCCCGTCACTCAACTTCATCCTCACCTCCTCCGGTTGGCGCCAAGACCACAACGGCTTCTCGCATCAAAATCCCTCCTTCATTGATAATGTGCTACTCAAGCACGGCTGCTTTGTTCACGTCTACTTCCCGCCCGATGGCAACACGACGCTCGCCGTCTTAGACCGGTGCCTCAAGAGCCGTAACGAAATAAACCTGATTTGCGGTGGCAAAACTCAAGAGCCCCGCTGGCTAACTCCTGAGCTAGTGAAAAAACAAATGGACCGCGGCGTGATGATTTGGGACTTCGCCAGCGACGAGAATCCCGACATCGTCTTTTGTGGCATCGGCGATTATCTAACCAAAGAATCATTGGCGGCCATCACCCTGCTCAAGCAGGAACTGCCGAATGTAAAGTCTCGATTCGTAAACGTCACCGAGATCTGCGCCCTTGGCATCGGTAACTCCACCTGCCACGCCAAAGCCCATTCGTTTAACGACTACTTTACCGACAACAAGCCAGTCATCTTCAACTTCCACGGCTACCCAGAGACCATCAAGCCATTCCTGTTTGATGCAGCTCACGATTCCAAACGTTTTGCCGTATTCGGTTACATCGAGAACGGCTCCACAACGACGCCATTCGACATGCACGTCCGCAACAACACCGACCGCTACCACCTCGTCATTCAAGCAGCAAAGTTCCTCGCCAGCTATGGAACGATAACCGAAGCACAAGCCGCCGAAGTTATTAAAAAGTACGAGCAAAAACTCGCCGACCATTCTGCATATATCCGCACTCACGGCGTCGACCCCGACGAAATCGAAAATTGGAAGTGGCAATCTCGCAAATAGCTTATAGCAAATGGCCTATAGTAAAATAAAGAAAGAATATGATACTCACTGCAAACATCGGCTCTGCCTCCAAGAAATACTCTGTCTTTCGTGACGCGAAGGAGATACTGCGTGCACATTTCGAGCGCGAAGGAAAAACTTTCATTGTAACGTGGACACGTGACGGCACTAACGAGCAGAAAGAAGTCTCTGCGGAACAATACGAAAAGTCGGCTACGCTTGTCATCGAGCAGGTCAACGCGCACGGCACCCTCTCTGCAATTGGCGTTCGCGTTGTTGCTCCGGGTTCGTACTTCCAAGAACATCGGCGCATCAATGAAGATTTCTTGACTAAACTAACGAAGGCACAAGAGTTTGCACCGCTTCACGTCACCGCTACTCTGACTGAAATAAACGCACTGCGGACACTCTTCCCAACGACGCCACTTTTTGCCGCCAGTGACAGTGCGTTCCACAAAACCCTGCCAGCGGTCGCAAGTACCTATGCCCTCCCTCGCGAGCTCGTCGAAAAATTTGAGCTTCGTCGCTTTGGTTATCACGGCCTCTCGCTTTCCTCTATTGTAGAAAAGCTGCGCGCCGCCGGCGGTTCATTGCCAGAAAAAGCTATCGTCTGTCACCTCGGCAGCGGCTCAAGTATTACCGCACTCAAAAACGGTATAAGTATTGATACCTCAATGGGCTTCTCGCCGCTCGAAGGACTCGCGATGGCTACCCGTAGCGGTTCGATCGATCCGGCCGTCATCTTACTCCTCGCAGAGCAGACAAACCTCTCCCCGCAAGAACTCGAAAAAGAATTAAATACTGCGTCGGGATTACTGGCCGTTGGTGGCAGCAGCGACATTCGCGAGTTATTAAAGATGGAAAAGAAGGGCGACGCAAATGCCAAACTCGCTCTCGACCTCTTCACCTACCGTGTCCGTCAATACATCGGCAGCTATGCCGCAACGCTCGGAGGATTAGACGCAGTAGTCTTTACCGGCACCATTGGTGAGCGCTCGGCCGTAATTCGCGAACGGATTCTCACCGGGTTAGAATTTTTAAAACTCAAACTCGCGAGTCGCACCAACGCCAAATTGCTCGGTGGTACAGATGGTGCAATCAGCAAACCGGGCGCAAAAGCCACAATCTACGTGTTTACTACCGACGAGGCAGCAACAATCCAAAGTATAGTTCAACGAATGCAATAAATCGCTCAGCTACGCAGCTTTCTCTTGCTGGCTAAGCAGTCGCTCAATGCCGACAAAGAGGGCGATTTCACCAGCTGCGTCCAGGATTGGAGAGATGGATAACACCGCATCATAAAATTCGCCCGTCTTCTTTTTATTCCTCACGTTGAGTCGAACGGACTTCTTTTCCTCTTTAATCGTCTTCCACATCGCAACATAAAACTCTTTCGGCATCTGGCCTCCCCAGAGCGATGGCTTATTACCAATGATTTCAGCACGTGCATAGCCACTGAGCTGTTCGGTGATGCCATTTGCATACAAGATGAACCCGTTCGGATCGGTCACCACCACCTGCTCGAGCATCTCCTCGAACATAATATTCAAGTTGCCACAACGGCTGCACTTTATCTCGTACAGGCTATCACCCTTCGAATTCTTAGCTAACATCTTGCCGCACTTAGTGCAGCGAAAAGAACCATCGGGAGAAAATTCGTGTAGTAATTCGTCGGACATAGTATTATATATGAATAAATAAAGCCCACCGCTTCAGAGCTTCGGTGAGCTTCATAGTATGATTGAGACTCATACTGTTACGGTAATAATACCATGCCGCAAAAAATCGTTATCCACATACAGCACTTCAGAAAATGAGCTATTTCGTTTACATCCTCCGGTGTAAAGATGCAACGCTTTACACCGGTATAACCAACAACATCGAGAAGCGTTTTGCCGCCCACCAAAAGGGCGTAGGAGCAAGATATACTCGCGCTCACCCACCAGAGAGTGTCGTATTCAAAAAGCGGTTTCGCACCAAAGGTGCAGCACTCAAGTATGAATACAAAACGAAGCAACTAAGTCGAGCTGCAAAACTAGAGCTTATAAAATAAATCAGGCCCCGCAGATGCGGGGCCTGATGTTAATTACTATTTGGTCGGCGGGGTCACCGGCTTCGGCGGGGTCAACTTTGTTGGTGTCATACTATTTAACAAGACGCTCGCAGCGGGTCAGAACCCATCGCAATGATATATTCGGCCGCGATCTAGGCAAAACTCAGGGAGACCGCGAAGGCTCGCCGCAAGGAGTGCCTTTAGGCACTTCGAGGACGAGTCGACACTGGGATCGCTGAGTTTTGCCTGATCCCTTCGGGTTGCAGTTATTTTCGCCGTCTAGACTGCTTTCGAGTAAAAGCCTACGCACAACGTATGGTCTTTTCCTCAAAAGACAGCGATACGAGCGAAACTAACTAGCAACGCGTCTCGGATATATTATTGCGATGGGTTCCGAAGCTCACTACTTCGCGCTTCCATAAGAATGTTAATTTGAGTTCATTACAACACTATCCTTCTCTCGCGACCCTAGCCAATTTCCGTCAGCTCACGAAGACTCGCCGCAAGGAGTAGCTTCAGCTCCTTCGAGGACGAGGCGACACGGAGATGGCGGAAAGTGGCAGGGTCCCAAGGGGTTGCTGTTATTTTCGCCGTCTGACTCGCTTCCGAGTAAAGGCCTATGCAAGCATATTGTCCTTTCCTCAGAAGCGGCCATACGAGCGAAACTAACTAGCAACGCGAGCGGAAGATAATGTTGTAATGAGCTCTACGACTAATCCCTTTTTATCGGGAGTATATCAATCATACAGTCTATGCAAACGCTGAAAAGCATTGACAGCAACTGTCAAATCATTGCAAAGCTACGAACAAATATGCACT